>JANOKE010000314.1:0-33175 GCA_031419135.1 Gemmatimonadaceae bacterium | reverse complement strand
GGATAACCACCCGCGCGCCATCTGGGGTGGCGTCGAGCGCATTGATCGCCAACGCCATCACCACCTGCACCAACTGGTCGGCATTGCCGGTCACCGGCAGCGGACGGGTGTCGTCGATCTCGGTTACTATTGTCACCCGCTTGTACCGAGGATGGTGCTGCAGCAGGAAGAGCCCTTGGCGCACGACCGCGTTCAGGTCCAACGTCGTGCGCTGTGCGGACTTGGGTCTCGCAAAATCCAGCAGTCCGTTCACGATCCGCTTGCAGCGATGCACTTCGAGGTCGATGATGCGCAAAAGCTCGGCGGGATCAGCGCCCGGAACCGGCGCGCCGAGCGGCAGCGTCGCCGCCAACTCCGTGTGCAGCGCCAGCGACTCGCCGCAGGCTGCGATAGTCGCCAGCGGATTGTTGATTTCGTGCATCACGCCGGCCGCCAACTGGCCGAGTGCGGCCAGTTTCTCCGACTGCGCGTTGCGATCGATCGCGGCGCGCCAGTCGGTAATATCCTCACCCATTGTGATGACGTGACTGACATCGTCGCCGGTGATGCGCATCGGGATCTTGGAGATCCGAAAGGTCCGGGTATCGCCGAACGCGTTACTCTCCATTTGGAACTGCTGCAGGCGACCCGTCGCAAAGACCTCATCGAACTCCTGCTTGAGCATCGACGCCGACTGACGATGCAGGACATCGAAGATCGTTCGGCCAATCGCGTCGGTGCGCGACACGCCCTGCAACCCCGTCTCACGTTTGTGATTCCAGGCGTGAATGCGGTAGTCGCGGTCGACCACGTACATGCCGAACGGCAGCGAGTCAACCACGCGTTCGATGAAGGCGCGCTGCGCGGCAACCTCCTGAACACGCGCCTGAAGCTCACCCTCCAGAACCCTCAGCTGCTCGGTGCGCAGCGCCGCGAGCGTCAATACGTCGGCGCAGGCGACGGCCACGTCCCGCTCCGACGGCGTGAGTGTCTCGACCGCTCGTCGCAGTTCGTCTGCGGCCGCCCGCAACGAGTCGGGTGTGGACGAGGGCCTCGCCGCGACCGCGAGGAGGTCCGGAAGGGCGGCAAGGGTGGAGTGAGACTTCATCGGGAATCGCGAGGTCGGATCACAATACCAAACTAGGACTCACGCATCGATCGGACAAGCTGACCGATCGCCAAACGCTTGCCTTCGATCAACCAGTCACTGCGCGGATTGCGGCGTGAATCTCGGCGTTCTCGCGTTTCTGTCCGCTTTTCTCCTCGACGTGCGCCCAACGCACCACGCCAGTCTTGTCGATAAGGAAGTACGAGCGCTTGGCGACCAGCGTGTCCTCGCGCATTACGCCAAAGCCCCGGGACGCTTCACGCTTGAAGTCGGACAAGAGATGCACTTTCATATCGTACTTGCTGCGAAACTCCTTGAGCGAGGGAACGGCATCTACGCTGATTGGAAGGACTTCCACTCCCTCAGCCGCAAATACGTCGAAGTCCTCGCTGAATCCACACAGCTCGGCGGTGCAGGTGCTGGTAAACACCAGTGGAAAGAACGCCACCAGCACCAGCGACTGTCCGCGAAAACTGGACAACGTCACATTCGTTCCAGCGGTTGAAAACAGACTGAAATCCGGGGCGGTCTCACCGACCGTGATTGGACTGACGGCTGTCGTGGACATTGCGTGAATATTGAGGTGGTTTGCGGACGTTCCCGAACGGGCGACACCCCGCAGGGCCTGGGCCGATACGGGGTGTCGCGAACAACGGAACAGTGGAGCGTGTCGGGATCGAACCGACGACCCCCGCCTTGCAAAGGCGGTGCTCTCCCAGCTGAGCTAACGCCCCATGGTGCGGCCCGACACCCAGTGTCGTCGTGCCGCCATGCCGAAATCTACTCGTGCGCCGGCAGCGGTTCCATGGTACGGGCGTCTACCGGCACCTGCACTTCGTCGCGGAAGGGAGATGTCATCATGAAAACACGCACCACCGGGAACGCGTCCATGAACGCGGCGTAGCACAGCCCCCACACCCCAAGGAACCCGAGCGTCGTTCCGATTTCCCACAACCCGAACGGCAGGCTGGCCACTTCTCCGTAAATGGATGGATAAACCTCGATGTAACGATGCAGATAGACTCCCACCAAGCTGCACACCGAGAACAGCACGAACGTGGGCAAATAGACCTTGGCCGCTTTCGAGATCAACCCGAAGAACGGCAACACGAACGCGAAAATCGGGATGAGCGTCGTGACCGGCTTCCAAACGCCCATCAGTCGCAGTCGATAGAAGAACGTTTCTTCGGGCATGTTGCCATACCAGATCACCAGGTACTGGCTGAAGCTGATGTAGCCAAAGAACGCCGTGAACGCGAAACCCAGCTTGCCCAGGTCCCAGAAGTGATCGATGGTGACCAGATCTTTCGCACCGAGATGAGTGCGCCACCACATGGCGATCAGCGAGAGCGCCATGATCATGTTCACCCAGCCACCCATGAACACGATCCATGCATACATCGTTTGCTGAAAATGCAGTGACAACGTCATGGAGTAGTCCCACGCCATCACGCACCACCCGAACACGAATGTCATGCACACCGCGACCGCCAGCTTGCCCTGCTGTGAATGCTGCGAGTGCAATTCACGGCGTTCATCGCCAAAGCCGGCACGCATTTTCGCACGAAGCCCTGCGGCCCACTTGGCGCCGTACTCCGGCAACACGGCGACGTCGAGTCGGACCGAGTTCCACACGAACCAGAGCTGCAGCACCGTGATCAGGCCGAAAATCAAGATACCGCGCGCCAGGAAGAAACCCGGCGCGAGATAGGCGGCCTTTTCCTGTACCGTGATCGCTTCCCGTCCGGCCCACGTAAAGATGTGCTCTTTGCCGAACAGCAGGATTACCAGCAGAATGAGGAACGCCACCGGCACAAACGCCACAAAACCCTCGGCGAACCGCACGATCGGTCGCGACCAGCGACCGGTCACGATGCGCTGTACCGCCGCGAACGCCGTACCGGCGGTGCTGATGACCGTGAAGTAGAGCCAGTTGAAGTGCAGCGCATGCCACGCGCGCTCCTGTCCGGTAAACACCCCGCCCAGGAACGTGGCCAGGCCAATCAGCGCCAGCACCGCAAAAAGCGTCTTGAGCCGTTTGGGAAACGGCTTGTTGATCAGGCGTCGCGCAAACTCCTCGCGCGTTGGATAGTGATAGTGCTGACTCACTCCGGCTTCTCCTTGCTCGTCGCACCGTCAGGGGGCTTCACGTCCGAACCCTTGTAGGTGGCCGAGTTGATGTTCAGCGATCCGCGTGTGGGGACGACGGTGGGATGCACGTAGCGGGACGGTACGGTGGGCGCCGTTTGTGACGGGCCAGGCACCGTGGCGCCATTCTCACCGGGCATCCCGGCCATGACGGTATCGGCGGTTCCGGTCTGCAGCGCCTTCACGTAGTTGGCGATGTCCCACCGGTCGGCTTCTTCCACGCGGTTGTAGTTGGGCATGACGCCACGACCATTGCGGATGATGCCGTAGACGTATCCCGCGGTGCGCCCCTTCGCCTGATCGGTGAGGAGACTGGGCGCGAAGCCGTATCCGGCGTTGACTCGCTTGAGCCCGCCGTTGGCATCACCGGCATACCCATGGCATACCGCACAATTGATCTGGTATTCCAGCTTGCCGTTGGCCAGCGACCGCGCATCCGCCGTGAGCGGATTGGGGATCGCCGCGAACGAATCGATCGTTGGCATGGTGGGCGCGTACGAGATTCCGTACGCAGCGCCTGACGTGCCCTGCGCGGGCACGCTGTACTTCGGCTGACCGCGCGGCGGAGTCGTGGTGTCATTCGCATTCTGCGACACCGGCTCCCACGGCTCGATGGCAGGCTGTCGTTTGAAATCGGTGAACCAGGTGCACGCGCCAAAGGCAACGGGCAACATCGCGATCGCGGCAACGCGCATCACCCGCGCCGCGAAGGCCGACCTCGTGAATGCAGACTCAGTCTTCACGTCGCACCTCCACCGCGCCATGCTGTCGCAGCAGCGTCTCGGCCTGACCCGCCCTGGCCGCGTCACACGAAACGAAAATACCGAAGTGACCCGCCGAAAAGCGCACGTCATAACCTGTGGTGGTGGTCAGTCGCGGAATTCGCGAGTTGATGAACATGCCGGCCACGGTGGACAGCGCACCCACGAGCACCATCACCTCGAATCCGATGATGGTGTATGGGATCCACGACGCGATGGCCTTGCCGCCCGTGACCACGGGCCAGTACTCCGACGTCCAGATGGCAATCCAGTAGCCGAAACTCACGCCGAGCAGGCCACCAATGAGCGTAAACCGTCGCACGACACTGTTCGGACCGTCGATCGCCTGATCGATTTCGTGTCGAATGGTTGGCGAATACACCGTCACGTCGCCGATTCGTTGCTTCTTGAGATCCTCGATTGCGGCGACCGTCGTATCGAGCTCGCGAAAGGCTCCAAGTACGCCTTGCATCAGCCGTGCTCCCCGGGAGTGGACATCCCGTATGGGTCGTGATGTCCCGCCGTGTCGATGCCGTGCGTGTGGGCGTACTTGCTGCGCGGTACAACAATCTCCTTGAGTTCGGCAATCGCCATGATTGGCAGTTGCTTGACGAACAGCAGGAACCACATGAAAAACCACCCGAACGAGCCGACGAGAATTGACATGTCGATCCAACTGGGCAGGTAACTGCCCCACTGCCACGGTTCGAACTCGTGCGACAGCGACGGTACCACGATCACGAAACGCTCAAACCACATGCCCAGATTGATGAAGAGGCTGAGGACAAAGAGCCACGTGGGGTTACGGCGGAGTTTCTGCGACCACAGTGACATGGGCAGCGCCATGTTGCACAGCAACATGATCCAGGCCGCCCACCACCACTGCCCGAATACGCGATTCCAGAAAAACTCCTGCTCCGCCCGCACGCCGCTATACCAGGCCACGAAAAACTCGATCATGTACGCGCATCCCACCACCATCGAGGTGAACAGCACGACCTTGGCGGTCGCATCGAGATGGTTGAGCGTGATGTAGTGTTCGAGCCGAAACCACTTGCGCATGGGGATGGCGATGGTCCACACCATCGCGAAGCCCGAGAAAATCGCGCCGGCCACGAAGTACGGCGGAAAGATGGACGCGTGCCATCCCGGCGTGAGCGCCATCGCAAAGTCGAAAGAAACCACGGAGTGCACAGACAACACCAGCGGCGTGCTGAAGGCGGCGAGGAACATGTACGCCTTCGCGAAGTGCCGCCATTCGCGATCGCTGTTCCGCCATCCCAGTGACAGGATACTGAGGATGCGCTTGCGCGTCGGGTTGGTTTCCTTGTCGCGGATAGCGGCGATGTCGGGAATCAACCCGATGTACAGAAACGTGGTGGAAATGGTGAGGTACGTCGAGATGGCGAACACGTCCCAGACCAGCGGCGATTTGAAGTTGGGAAACAACAATCGCCAGTTCGGATACGGCACCAGCCAGAAAAACTTCCACGGACGGCCGATGTGAATGATCGGGAACAATCCGGCCGTCATGACCGCGAACACGGTCATCGCTTCTGCGGCGCGATAAATCGATGTCCGAAATCCCGCCCGAAACAGATAGAGAATGGCGGAAATGAGCGTCCCGGCGTGACCGATGCCGACCCAGAAAACGAACGTGATGATGTACGTGCCCCACATCACCGGAGGTTCGTAGCCGGCTTGCCCGAGTCCCCAATAAATCTGGAACAGCCAGCCCGAGATGCCGATGAGCAAGCCAACAACGGCCACCGACAGTCCCAGAAACCACTGCTTGCTGAAGCCCAGTGTCGCGATGATCTCGCGATCGACCTGCTCATAATCGTGAACCGCGGGAAGCTGAACGTCGGCGGAGGCGATGTTCGGCCCGCGGATGCCTTCACGCACCGGAGGCGCTACGGATGCCATGCGCGATGCCCTCAGGCCTTCGCCGGGAATGCCGGCGCGGGATAGGAAACCTTCTTGAGATAGACCACGGCGGTAAACGTGTTCAGTTCCTCGAACACATGATACGCGCGACGGTCGTAGGCGAGCTTTGACACACTCCAGTTTTCGTCGGCCGCATCACCAAACACGATGGCGCGCGACGGACAGGCCTGGCCGCAGGCCGTGGTAAACTCGTCGGCCTGCATCGGACGCCCCTCGGCTTTGGCCCGTCCCTCGGACTCACGAATGCGTTGCACGCAGAACGAGCACTTCTCCATCACACCCTTGCCCCGCACGGTGACGTCGGGATTGAGCGACCAGTGCATCGGCTCCGGCCACGCATACTGCTTGCGCTCCGGTTCACCATACCCAAACCAGTTGAAGTAGCGAACCTTGTAGGGGCAATTGTTACTGCAGTACCGCGTGCCCACGCACCGGTTGTACACCTGCACATTGAGCCCGTCGGGCGAGTGATACGTGGCGTACACCGGGCACACCGGTTCGCAGGGCGCGTTGCCACAATGCTGACACATCATCGGCACGAAGCGCGTGTCGAAGTCCGACGAGAATTCGTTTTCTGAATTCTCATTGCCTTCGTAGTAGCGTTCGAGTCGAATCCAGGCCATTTCGCGGCCCTTGATGATGTTGGCGCCGGGACGCTCATCCCACGTGGAGGGGCTGAGGGCACGACCCTGATATGGTGCGCCGACGGTGGGGATGTTGTTCTCGCTGTAGCAGGCCGTGACGCACGCCGAACAGCCCGTGCAGCGCGCCAGATCGATCGTCATGGCCCAACGACGATGCTCCATGCCCGACGTATGCGCCGGGTCATACATGCCAGTACTCGTCGACTTGGGATTCGCGTACTCCCCTTGCGCATCGGCCGCCACGGGCGCTTTCAGACCCGGCAGAAACTCCTGCGACGGCATGCCCGCGATGTGGTGACCGACCTCCGCGTCTCCGCCGCCACCAATCAGATCGGCCAGCGTGATGGCCCGACCGATTTCGCGCCCATGTTGGCGCGCCGACCCTTCGGTGGTAACCAACTGACTCGCGTCTACACCCACCGTGACGGTGCCCTTCGTGACAGACAGCGCAAGTCCGCCCGCCGCATCCCATCCGTGTGGCACGAGGTCGTACGCGTTCACACCGATGTTCTGCGCGTAGCGACCAAACGCCGTGTGACCTTGTCCGAGCGCGATTGCCACGGTATCGGGTCGCACGCCCATGTAGCGATACACGGGCGCCGTGACCTTGCCGGCGGCGGTTTCGACGGTGAGATGCTGACCCTCGCGGAGACCCAACTTCTTGAATGTTTGCGGGTGCAGTTCAACCCACGACTGCCACGCCAACTTCGTGACGGGATCGGGCAACTCCTGCAGCCATGGCTTGTTGGCTCCGCGCCCATCGCCAAGGGTGGCCGATGGATACACGTGAACGAAATAGTCGCCGGCTGTGCTGGCCAACAGTGGCGCGGGAGATGCGCCGATGGTCGTGCCTTTGGCCAATGCGGCGACAAGCGGCGCGCCGACGACAAACGGCTTCGTGAGCGCCGCAGCAAACGCCGACGAGCCACCGGGGAATTTCGACATGTACCACGTGCGGTAATCGGCCACGTTGTATCGCGAGGCCAGTGCCGCGTCTTTCTTCGCGAGATCGATCAGCACATCAATGGTGGACCTGGTGTCGAACACCGGGTCGAGCGTAGGCTGCTGCAAACTGATCTGCCCCGACATCGACTGCGCGTCGCCCCAACTTTCGAGCCAGTGATGGTCCGGCAGCACGAGGTCGCACAGGCCGCTGGTTTCATCGGGCATGCTGCTGAACGACACCTTGAACGGCACCTTCGCAAACGCCGCCGCAAAGCCAGCCGATTTTGGGGTGGTGTACGCTGGGTTCGCGTGACGGACAAATGCGATTGGTACGGTGCCGGCCGCCATGCGCTGCATGGCAGCGGCGAGATCGGCGTACGACGACAAGCCGCCAAACCCGGCATGACCGCTGGACGGCTTGATCGTGACACCGATACTGCCGGCCCTCTTATTGATCTCGGCGACCATGGCGCCGCACGCTACGGCATCGACCGTGGTGACACCACAGATGGCCATCACGCTGTTGCCGGCGCCGGTGATCGCGGCGGCCAGCGCTTCGATAGTGGCGGCCGGAACCCCCGACGCTTCAGACGCCGCGGCCACCGTGCCCTGCCCCAGCAATGCTGCACACAGCGTCATGTCACTGCCTGGCTTCGACGCGATCCACTGATCGGCATTGAGGCCGGTGAGCGAGCGGCGCGCACCGACGTACACCAACATGGGCGCACCTTCCAGTTTGCTGCGGGCATCGGCCCAATCGAGTTGCTGCGGAACGGGATGTCCCCATCCATCAAGGAAATCGGCGCCGAAGCTGATTACGAGTTTCGCCGCCGAAAAATCCAGCGCCGGCCACGCAGCACCATAGACCTTCTGATTGGCCGCGATCGTTGCCGCGGGTGCCATCGAATCGACGCTCAGATGTGCCGGCATCCCATTGGCCGTCAGCCACTGGTCGAGAAAGCCTGGCAACGTGCCGGTCTCGTGCTGATTGATGAACACGGCGTTACCGGCCTGTCCCCTGCTCTTGACCTCACCAACTTTCGCCGCCAGTAACTCGTAGGCCTTCGCCCATGTTGTCGGCTTGAGCGCTGCGCCCTCACGAACCATTGGCGACCGGTACCGATCGGGATTGTACAATCCCTGCACCGCTGACAGTCCCGTCGCGCAGATGGCGCCGCGATTGAGCGGGTGATCTGGGTTGCCCTCCAACTTGATCGGACGGCCGTCTCGCACCTCGGCCATAACCCCACATGCCGACGCGCATTCGCGACACGTCGTGGCGTAATACTGCGACACACCGGGCACGGTGTTGTCGGGCGACGTCACATACGGTATGAGCTTCTCCACACTCTCGGAGGAGCAGCCCGTCACCGCGGTGGTCGCGCTCGTGGCGCCAAGTATTTTAAGGAAGTCCCGGCGTTTGACGCCAGTCCCCGTTTCAGTGCTCATGCAGTCACTCCGCTCCGGGCGGCTGCACGGACCTGACGACGCGCACGATGCGCACCACCGGCCCGCGGTCGAGGGTCAGTAATGGCAAACAGCGCAATCGTAACGCGCCTTCCTGGGCGGCATCGCTTCCAACTCCGGCGTGACTTTCAAGCCGGCGGCCTTGGCACCTTCCGCTGGCTTGTAGCCGTTCACATGACAGTTGACACACCACCCCATGTTGAGCGACTTGGCCTGCTGCACCGGTACATAGTTGGTGTCCGGGCCTTGTTTGCCCTGTGCCGAAATGTCGCCGTGACACGTTTGGCAGGTGACACCGGCATTGACGTGACGGTAGTGCGGGAACTGCACGTAGTCGGGAAGCTTGTGCACGCGATTCCAGGGGATGGGCAGCCCCTTCGCCGCATAGTTGGCGACCTTTTTTATCTCAGGCGAACCTGCCTTCACAATCAGATGACAGCCCATGCAGGTCTGCACCGATGCGTTGCCTGGATCCGCCGCCTTATTCGCCGCGCTATGGCAGTACAGGCAGTTCATGCCGGCCTTCGCAACGTGCGGGGCGTGCACAAACTTCACCGGCTGCTCCACGCGAAGGCCCTGCGACGACGACGCACCACTGTACGCCGACAGCAGTGCTGCCGCTGTTGCCAGCGCGAGAAACCCTGGGATCACCGTCCACTGCTTCTTGACCGTCATCTGCCTGGGGCCGGGAAGGCGGGTTAAATGGAACGAGCACGACCAGCGCAGTGAACGCTCGCCGAACGGCTGGTCTAAACAACGGTGGACCGCCGACCAGCAACCTACACCGGTATTCGGTAAGTCGGTGTCCAACCTGTTTTTGCAAGCGCGAAGTATGCCCGGCACCGTATTTGTACGCAAGTGCGAGCGAACGATGTGCTTAGCCGGCCATGCGTCGACGTTCCATCAGAAATTCAGGAGCGAAACGCACGTGAAAATCCGAACCGACACGCGCACACCGCTTCAGGGTTCACGACTGCCACGCGCCAACGCGGCAATACCCCTTCCGTCGGCGAAATCTCCTGCGTCGACGGTCGAGTGAAGGTCATCCGGCAGGAGGTCGACCAAGGCTCGCGACTGCTGCGTCAGCCGAAGGGGCCACCAAGAGCTCCAGGCCAGTCTGGGTGCACCAATGGTTCGGACCACATGGCCGAAGTGATCGTCGGGAGGACCCCATAGCCAGTGGAAGTCGTAGAACACTCTGGCCTGCTCAACCGGCGTGAGGCCCCAGTGCGTTTCCTCGAGAATCTCTCGGCTTGCGCCGGCGACGACGAGTACCGCTCGTGGCCGCCCCCCTGCGCTTCTCGCCATGGCCCGCAGCGTCGCGGCCTGCACATCGGACGCGGTGTCGCACACGTGCCGCTGCCGCAAGTCCTCGAAGCGCATGGTCACGTGGATCGCCACGCCCGCGCCCGCGCACGCCTCAACCAGCTCATGCAGGGCGGGATGACTCGGGCCCATCCCCCACTGCGCCGGATAGACACGTACGGCGGGTGCCCCCTCCTGTCGAGCCTCCTCAAGTTGCTGCTCCCATCCAGGCCAGTCGGGGCGCACGATGGGCACGGGATGCAACACGCCTCGATGTGACCTCAACGCGGCATACAATGCACGATTCGACGGAACCGGATCACGATGGTATGCGCCGGGCAAATGGCCGACCCACGCGCCAGAAAACCCTTCGCGCTCGAGCACCCGAACGAGTACCTCCGGTTCGGGGTGCGGGACATGGCGAAAAGGAAACCCCCCGATCCACGCGGTGACGTCGATCGGCCCCGACGCGAAACTGGAGTCCCGGTGTGGCGCGAGTGGCCCGATTTCCGTCACCGGAGCGGCTCCACGCCGAGCACTGCGTCAAACACGCGCGGCGGGAAGATGCGAACCGCGTTGCCCCACCGCATTGCCGCGATATCGATGTCGCTGGCCACCGTATGCTCCAGCGCGCGAAGCTTGGTCAGTGCGGTGCACAGGGTCAGATCGGCGGCCCACAACAACCGCGCCGCGCCGACGCTCGCCAACGCTTCGTCAATCATGCCACGGTCGATGCCGCTGCCGGAGAGGTCCATCACGATATTGGGGTGCGCGTGCACCGCGGGAAACGTGTGCGCCCAATCGCCGCCACCGCCAAGGTGTGCCAGTATGAATGTCGCGCGCGGATGACGTGCGGCCAGACGCGCGAGGTCCAGTCCATCTGAGGCATCCTGATTCGGCCAATCGCGTTGGCGGTGCTGCCACACATGGTGCAGGATCGGCACGCCGAACTGGGCGGCGGCCGAGGCAATCTCGTCCAGCAGCACGTCGTCGGCGCGACGTCCAGCCGCCAACTTGATGCCAATGGCGCCCCGGCCGATGCCGGCTACGATCTCGTGCAGCGCATGCGCGGTGAAGTTCGGATTGACCGCCACATAAGCGCGCACCACCGCACCATGCTGCTCGGCAAAGGCGCACATCCAGTCATTGGCGCGCGATTGATCGTCGGGCGACGCGAAGTACGTGGGCGATGTAAATCCCCACGACCCGAGCACCGAAGCCACCTGTGACCGTACGCCGATCCTTACAGCCGCGTCGAGCCTCGAGCTGTTGTAGCGATTCCAATCGGCGCGATTGGTGTACGGCGTGTGGAAATGCGCATGCACATCGATAAGCGGCTGAGGGCCGGCAAGGGGCGTGGCGGATGCGATCATGGATTCAGTCTCCGTCGCGGCGTGGGCCAGGCACGAGCGCTTGCGTGACGCCCGGCATGGCGGCCGCTACCAGATCGAGTGCCTGTTGATCGTGAGCCACGGCGCCAAACTGATACGCGCCTCGCTTCAAGAGGACGCCCCGTCGTGCAGCGGCCGCCACCAGCGCGTCGAGTGATTCGGGGACATCGGCTACCAGCCGCCACATGACTGGCGGTCCCTCCGCCCGTACGCCAACCCACGGTGAGGTGGCCAACGCGGCGCCGATGATTTCCTGCAACATGCCACCAGCCTGCGCCATCCGCTCCGGGACGTCGACACGATCGTGCCACGCACACACGGCGTGCGCCGCGGCCAGCCCCGTGGATTCCGCCGCTGCCGTCGAGGACACCCACGTGTGTACCGCGTGCTCCATGATGGCCGCACGACCAACGACGGCTGCCAGCGGATAGCCGTTGGCCATGGCCTTTCCAAGCGTGGTCACGTCGGGGAGCACACCCAGCAATTCCTGCACGCCACCGGTGCGAATACGAAACGCCGTCTTGACTTCATCGAAGATGAGCACTGCCCCCGTACGGTCGCACGCGTTGCGCGCGACCGCGAGCCATGACACGGGCGCAATATCGTGCACCACCGGCTCAATGATGACTGCGGCGAGTTGCGACGCATGCAGCGCCACCGCAGCATCGAGCGCCGACACGTCGCCGAATGGGACCCAAGTGATGTCGGCCGCAATCGAATCGGGTACGCCCGCCCCCTCACTGCACCAGTCGAGCCATCCGAAGTACCCGCAGGCGATGATGTGCGTTCGTCCGGTTGCCGTACGCGCGATGCGAATCGCGGCCGCCGCCGCTTCGGCGCCCGTGCGCAGAAAACGCACCTGCTCCGCGCACGGGATCATCTCCACGAGGCGTTCCGCCACTTCGACTTCCAGGCGATGCGGCAATCCCGTGACATTTCCAGCCGCCGCCGCCAACTGCACCGCGCGCGTCACGGCCGCGTCGGCGTACCCGATGCCAACCGCGCCGAGCGCCATGGTGCAGTCGACAAACCGCCGACCGTCGGGCGTCCAGAGCAGGCACCCTTCCGCACGTTCGAAATGCGTGGGCAATGCGCCGTCGAGCGCGCGCGTGCCGTACAGCGCGTCAGGTCGCTTGCTCCCGGTGGATGACCCACCCGGGATCACATCGGATGCGCGAATGCGCCAGTCGCTGCTGTCACCGAGTGCGAACGGAATCGCGAAGCTCACCCGCGGGCCTCCCGCTCTGCGCTCGGCATGGCCGTTGTGCTGGCCGTCATCCCGGCCAGCGCGACGGCGACCGCCTGGCGAGACTCCCGTTCGATTGTGCGCAGCACTTCGATGGCGGCCGTCCGCAGCAACAACAGCTCGCGCGCATCCGGCGCCGCCCGAAACACCAGCGACCGCACGCTGCGCATGACGAGTTCTGGATTACGAGTCTTGAAATACGCGATGGCATCGAGCGCGGCGCTGGCATCGGCAAATGTTTGCTCGTATTCCTGCATACTGGGTGTGCCGGCGGCACGCTTGGGTCCGGCGATCCGCTTGGTCACGTCGCCCGCCTGCAGATGCAGCTCGTACAACGCGAGCAGGCAGGCCTGCGCCACGTTCAGCGAGAAATGTTCCGTGGTGGGGATCGTGGCGATCGCGTGTGCGCGATCCAGCGCGTCGTTGGGCAAACCATGATCTTCCCGACCGAACATGATCGCGACGCGCCCGGTCGACGCGTACTCGAGCAGATCGGTGGCGGCCGTACGCGGTGTGTGCCGCGCCCAGCGCGCGGCGCGCCGACGTCCGGAAAACGCCACGACTCGCACGCAATCGGCCAGCGCCTCATCAATCGTGTCGAAATGCCGAATGCGTTCGACGAGGTCGCGGGTGTCGTGGGCCACCTGCTCAATGCGATTGGGCTCGTAGTGACAGGGGCGGATCAGACGCAAGTCCCAGACCCCCATGTTTTTCATCGCGCGGACGACCGCGCCGATGTTGATCGGGTCTTGCGATTCGTACAGCACGACGGCCACGGCCGTCAGGGGTGAGTCGGTCATTCAGGCGCGGCAAGAGCGGTTTCGAAGCCACGATTCCGCTGGAATCGTGGGGCTGCGGAAGAATAGCGCCGACGCGTCATCAAAGCGTCGCCACGATGGGCGACGCTGCCACCACCAGCCGAACAACGCGATCGGTCGGACGCCGATTGCCCACCAGATACCCGTATCCGCCGCCCCCGCTCAGCACCAATTGTCCGCGTCGACGTTCCCGGTCGGGTGGCCGTTCATTGACGACCAGCTCAAAATAGAATGCCTGCTCGGCATCAAGCGGCAACGAGGCGCGGAGCCATTGAAGGCGCATCGCCCAACCGTCGGGCATCGCCGTCCAAGCCACCCGTGACGGCTCTGTCTTCCCGGCAATCGTCGTGTGACGACCTCGCCTGCCGACGCCGGGGGTCGGACCCGGTACGTGCAGAGCGGCGGCGTGCCAGCCCCGCGTCGGCGACCGTGGGACGTCGGCGCGCGCCATATACCACTGGAGCCCATCAGCATTGATGTCGGGCATCTCGTTGTCGAGCCGCCCGGGCTCATCTGGAACGTTTGTTGCCAGCGGTCCCGTTCGCGCATACACATCCACCACGAACCACAACGGTGTCGAAGCCAGCTGCACGGTGGCGGTTGGGTTGCCGGCCTCACGCCATGTCGCCTCCGTTGGAACGTAGTGTGATTCGCCGAGTGCGATTCCATGCGCCCCGGGGATGGGAGAGCCCGGTTCGTCCGTTGCTGACAGTTCGTCAATCAACGGCAGTACGTAGTCAGCGCGCACGCGTATTTCCGGAATCACGCGCTCGGGATCAACCCTCGGCACGTCGTTCTGGAATCCGGACAGCGTGACGCTGCGAGGCGCACCGCGTTCGTCCAGCTGAACGAGCCATCCCGATTCATTGCGCGAATGCGTGGCCGTAACGCCATCGTGTGTCGTCACGCGAACGCAGGGCATGCCCTCCGCCGACAGTTGCACGGACATGACGACGCCGAGGGGCCATGCTTCTGATGGCCAGCTCCACACGCCGACCACTCGTCCGCGTGCCCCATGCGCCGCTAACCAGTGACGGTCGGTGGTACCATGCCACGGTGCCGCCGGAACGGTTGCCCGGACGAGACTTGACGGAGCGGAGTCGGCTGCGTTCGCACGGTGGAGCGCGTACCATACGCGGGCACAGTCTCCCGTGACGCGTCCCGTGGGCTGGGCACTCGGCGCGGCGTGGAGGCGCAGCGGATCGGCAAAGGTGGGATACGCGCGGAGTTCCAGCGTGTGGTGAACGACCGTCGACTCCGCACGCGCGATCATTCCCATTACGTCATCGCGTCGCCGTTCGGTACTCACCAACGGCGTCCACCCATCGCCCTCGCGCAACAGCAGGTCGGCCTTGCCGACAATTGGCAGCTCCAACAGGTGCCTTTCATGCGACTCCCACTCAACCACATCAACGAGGTATCCCTCGCCAACGACAATCGTGCGATCCACCCGCACACCATCCGCCATGCCATCAACACGCTTCACCATCCACGCAAAGTCCCCGCGATCGTCAAACGCCACGAGTTGTGCAGGCACGGGCAATTGCGATGCGCGGTCGATCAACGGAGCGGCGTGCGCCAAGGTGCTGCGATACCACTGCAACTCCGCTTCGACGTAGCTCCCGGTACCGGGGTCCTCGAGCCAACGCGCCTGGTCGGTTTGCAGGGTGAGTGCCAACTGATCGGGATGACCGTGTCCGCCTCCGAGCTGGCCGCCCTCGAGCGCAACATAGGTGCGACCGGCGTCGCGACGAATCACCGCCAACCCCTGCGCCGACAGACACACGCTCGCCGCCGGCAACACACTGGCCGGTGGCAGCGCTGCATTCGCCATGAGCAGGGCGCGCCAGGACAAATCCGCTCGTGTCAGCGACGTTGCTGGCGTGTTCCGCTCGGCATCAGCCGTAGAGCGCCACCGGCCGGTGTCGCGTCGTTCAACCCGGCCATCGTACAGGCGCGACAACACAGCGGCCACGCGACGATCGCGTGTGTGCGACCACCCCAATTCACACCATTCGGCAGTGCGCCACTGGCGAATGCTGCTGGCATACTGTGAGTCGCGACGCGACGGGAACGTGTCATCGGGAAGCACTCCGGCGAACGGTGCGACGAATCCGTTCGAATATCGTGCGTTTAAGTGGGGCGCGAGTGGTTCCTTCAGCGCCCGCATCAACTCCACGCCATACCACAAGCCTCGATGCGCGAACAGGTGATAGTTCTCGCCTTCGTACCACGACCCCGCCTCATCGAGGCCGTTCGCGATCTGCCAACGTAATCCCCCCTCACTATCGAGTCGTTGGCGCACCGCATCGGGTCGGTCCAGCAGACACCATGCGGAGCTGATCGCCACTTCGTTCCAGACTTGTCGATTGGAGCCGTGCTCGTGGTAACTGGCGATCAGCGACGCACTGGGTTCCAGCAGTCGTTCGCGAATCGTCGATGCGTCGGCAGCCGTCCACTCACTGGGTGTCGTTTCGAGCAGCGCCAGCGCGTGACACAGGTTCAGCAACCAGATCGATTCCAGGTACGTGCTGAAGAACGGCCGTGTGGGTCCGAGCACGTTGTCTGTGTTGGGCCAGGTATCATACCGCTCGGCGTACGCGCGCAGGATCCGCGCCGCCAGATTCGCATGGCGGGCGTCACCTCGCAGGACGAACAGGGTCGCCGCATGCACCGCGCGTTCTGCCGTCCAGAGCTGGGCGCCCATCGCCCACCAATCGTTATGCGCGCGCCCTTGATATGGTCGTTCGCACCGAGCGCACCAATGGTCGTTCGGCTTCCAGGGATCGAAGTCGAGAAAGGTGCCGTGCTCGGGACAGCGGCCACCGACGCGGGTCAATCGCGCTTTGTGCTCAGGAATGGGCAGCGCGGCATCGACGAGCGGCTGGAGATCCTGCAAAAGACTCTCGGCGAGCGCCGCGAACGGCGCGTCGGCCGCTGATGCCCCTGGTCGAGTGAGTGCGCGTCTCGCATCGAGATCGGCATGCAGCAATCGCGAGGGTTGCATCCTTAACGCCTCGTCCATTGGGCGACCGTGACCAGTTCGCCGCGCAGGTCCATCGTGACGTGGTGCAGCCGCCTGGAGAGTCCCTGCACGCCGCGCGCGTGATACAGCCACGCGACCGGCGTGTCGACGCTTAATATCGAATCCACACGGGTCCACTGTTCGCGGGCTTGCTGCGGCGTTGACGCGCGCGCCTTGCTCAACGCGATATCGAGTGCGGCACGATGGAAGCCCGTGTAGTCCATCGCGCCCCCGCGCTGCGCAGACGCGAACAGTGCTACCAACTGCCCGAGTCCGATGTCGCCGGGAATGCCGGTCAGCACGACATCAAACGCCTTTGGAGATGCCCGTACCGTACTCAGAAACGTGGTCAGTTCCGCGACGCGAATCACGAGCGCGATGCCGCGCTCCGCGAGATCAGCTTGCAACAATTGCTCGATAGCCATGTCACCGCTGCCTACAGTGAGCAATTCCACGCGCAGCGGGGTTCCAGATCGCGCGCGCACCCCACCGGGCCCACGCAGCCAACCCGACGCGTCCAACAGGGAATCGGCCCGCGTGGGCTCGTGGCGAGGAAGCTGGTCTCCCGACATCGGCAATCCCGGCGGGATCGCACTTCCGGCGGGCGTGGCAAAACCGGCCACTGCGGCCTGTACGAGTCGAACACGATCGATGGCAAGGCTTACGGCGTGTCGCACGCGTTGATCATCGAACGGCGGACGCGTGGTATTGAACGCCAGCACGTTGGTGAACAACGCGGGCGGGGTGAGCAACTGCAATGCAGGATCATTGCGAACGAGATGCGCCATGGATGGCGCAATTCCCGCAATGTCGAGATCCCCACTCACCAGACCCGCGAACTTCGTCGCGGCCTCATCGACCACCGCCACGACGATTCCCGCCAGCGCTGGCGGCCCACCCATCGCACGGGGAAAGCGTTCGTTTCGCGCGAAGCGCCAGCGTCGACCGGGAATGCGGTCCACAAATCGGAAGGGGCCGTTACCAACTGGCGCAAGGGCGTACGCGGCGCGGCGCCATGATTCGCGCGGAACCGAGTCCAGCAGATGATGCGGGACCAGCGGCAACTCGGCCAGAATATTCGGAATTCGGGTTTGTGCCGCGCCGAAATGCAGCGTAACCACGGTGTCCGACACCACGTGGGTCGAATCAAGTACGGTCATATCGGCAGCGCGCGGCGCGCCTACCAGGGGATCGCGCACCGCCTCAAAGGTGAAGCGGACGTCGTGGGCAGTGGTGGGCACACCGTCGTGCCAGGTCAAATTGCCGACGAGGTGCAAGCGCAGCACGCGATGCGCCGAATCCCATTGCCACGACCGCGCGAAGTACGGGAGTGGCTGCAACGCAGAATCGAATCGTACCAGCGTCACGAATAAGGCATGTCGCTGGATCTGGCGTGTCAACGAATGCACCGTGAGCAACGGGTTTCCCGATTCGAGATCGGTGCCCGACGCCATGACGACCGTATCGGGCGCGCGCGGCGGGGTTCCGCAGGCGCCGAGCCCCAACAAACCGACCACTGGCGTCAGGACAAGCCGAAACGCGGCCCAGCGAGATGCCGGAGTGCGATTCGACGTCGCTCCGTGGGTTGACGTGCGCGATTCTGTCCGCATCATCCTCGCGTGCGCCGCTTCGTTATTCGCTTCCTCGATGCCTTCCTGCTGCTCTGGCTCGTCACGACCCTCACCTTTGCGCTGATTCATCTGGCGCCGGGTGATCCGGCGACGCTGCTCGTTTCGCCAACGGCGACTGCCGAAGAAATCGCCCGGGAACGCGCTCGCTTCGGTCTCGACGCGTGGCTACCTGCTCAATATGCGCACTGGTTGGTGGCATTGCTGCAAGGCGATCTGGGAACCAGTCTCGCGTCTTCGCGACCGGTTCGCTCCGTTATTGCCGAAGCCTTGCCCGTGTCGCTGGTGCTCGGTGGCACCTCGCTGGCACTCAGTTTTCTGATCGGCGTACTGGTGGGTGGCTGGCAGGCGCTTCGCGCCAGGTCACACGCCGACACCGCCACGACTATCGCGAGCACGATTGTGTACGCCGCGCCGAGCTTCTGGTTGGCGCTCGCGCTCGTGGTGGTTGCTACGTCGGGCGCGGCGGCCGTTGGCGCACCGATGTGGTTGCGACTGCCCGCGTTCGGCGTGGAATCACCAGCGGGACTGGCCAGCGGCTTTGACCGCTGGCGCGACCTGGCGCGACATGCCGTGTTGCCGTTACTGGTGCTGGTACTGCCCGGCGCAGCTGGTGTGGCGCGATACGCCCGTCAGGCCTTGATCGAGGCGGCCCGTGCGCCGCATGTCGCGGCGGCTACCGCCCGCGGCCTGACCCGTGGAGGCGTTGAGCGACGCCACATTCTGCGCACCGCGCTTACTCCGCTGGTGGTGTTGTTCGGGCTCACGTTGCCAGGTGTGATCGCAGGGTCGGTTTTCGTCGAGCAGGTGTTCGCGTGGCCAGGCCTCGGCCGGGCCATGCTGAGCGCGATCGCCTCACGCGATTATCCGGTGGTGCTCGGACTCACGCTCATCTACGCGATTGCCGTGATCGGGGCCAATCTCGCCGCCGACCTGATCCTGCTGCGACTTGATCCGCGTCAACGCACGCTGCGCGACGTCGTTGGGCCCCCATGATGCGCGACCAACCACCGCTCCCACGCGGGCCCAGCGCGTTGCGCGGTGATCGACGTTTTCGCGTGGGGGTTGGGCTACTCGTCGCGCTTTGCCTCTCGGCAATTGTTCTTCCGTGGTTCGGAGCAGCGGATCCCAACGGTATTTCCGATGTGCTGGCGCGGCGACTCACTCCGCCGTTCGCGCGCGATGGACTCGGCCAGTGGCACCTGCTTGGCACCGACGCATTCGGGCGCGACGTTACCGTGCGACTCTGGTTGGCCACACGTATCTCGCTTGGTGTCGGCGTGATTGGATCGCTGCTGGCGGCAGGCATCGGCATTCTGTTGGGTGCCGTTGCCGCGTGGCGTCGAGGCCCCACGGAGCGTGTCATCTTGTCGATCGGCGACGCGATGCTGGCCGTGCCGCGACTCGTGCTGTTGTTGGTCACGGCCGCGCTCTGGGGTCCTGGTCTTGGCGTGGTGGTAACGGTGCTGGCGCTCACCGGCTGGATGTCCGTGATGCGACTGGTACGCGCCGAGGTGGCGAGGGTTCGCGTGTTACCCTATGTCGAAGGCGCGTCAGCGTTGGGCGTTCCCACCGCGCGAGTGTTGTGGCGTCACGTGCTACCCAACGCGCTGGGCAGTACCACCGTGGCCATCACGCTGGGCGTTGGCAACGCGATCTTGCTGGAAAGCGGCTTGTCGTTCCTCGGACTCGGCATACAACCGCCGGCGCCGAGCTGGGGAAACATGATTGCCGGCGGTCGCGAGTGGTTGCTGGTGGCGCCATGGATCGCGCTTGCGCCCGGTCTCCTGTTGATCGTAACGGTTGTCGCCTGCACGCTGATTGGCGACGCGCTGAGCGGACGACGGCCTTCCGCGACATAGCCTGCGTGTTTTATTCGCGCTCCACCTGCACGGTGACCACTTCGCGCGCACCGGCGGCGAACTCCAACGTGTTTGCCGATGAGGTCCACTGGCCAAGCGGTTCGCCGTCCAGTCTGCAGCGACGCCAACGCCAATTCGACAACGACGGCAGCGTCCATCGGCCGATGGTGGCCAGCGAGGATACGTTCGCGGCGCGCAGCACCAATGCGTTCCCGCTATCGCTCAGGTGAACGGCAGTGGCGACCATACCCTCGCCATGGAGTTCCGGACCACCCAGCGCACGCGACGCGCCCTCGAGATCCCGCCAACTCTCACCAGTCAAGGGCATCAACAGATGGTCGGCTGACTCTTCGATGGTGCGCAGTGTGTCATCGTTGAAGGGCCCGTGCAACAGCAGACCGACACGCGCCGCAAAGCGGCCGTGACACTGCGCCGCCGGAATGGGGCTTGGCCATCCGGCGTGTCCAGGTCGTTCGGCGAGATCGTTTCGCGACAGCTCGCCAATGGCCCGAACCAGCGTCAACGCCAGTCGTCCTTCCCCCGGCTGGCCTTCGGCCAAACCGTCAGAGATCAATGTGACGCCGCGTGCGGCATCGTGAACGGAAAGCCACCGATGGAGCGGCATGGTGAGCGGTGGGATCTCAAACGGGATCGCGCCTGGCACCGCCGACAGCGGCGTTCGCGTTACGGGCCCGAATGCGGCGTCAGCGGTGACGTGCGGCACCGGCACATCGGTATTCCACACGAGTTGCAGTCGATGATTGCGTCGTGCATTCCAACCGCGCACGTCGCATCGAACGTGCGTTGTACCTGCGTCGAGAATGATCTCGGTCGAAACGCGCACGCGTTCGCGCCCCGAGCGCCAGGCCCACTCGAGACGAATGCTCGCGCGCAGTGGTCCGCGCGCGCCAACGCGCACGGTGCGCAATTGCAGCGGTTCCGGCACGCCCCGAAGCGACGGGGTGTAGCTGTCACCCGCATCAACGACCGTCTCGAGACGCAGCGCGTTTTCGAGCCGACGCTTGCCGTGTACTATGACAACGCCGTGCGACGAGGCGATGACCCGCAACGTACCGTTCTCGAGTTCCACTCCGTGCGACGTTTCACGCACCGTAACGGACGAGGGCATCGACCACGGCTCACCATCAGACGTCCCGAAAACGCGTACGCCGAACGCAGGGACTTCTGGCACCCACGCTACCACGTGGTGCACGCGCACGAGGTCATTGTCGGGGTAGTGTTGCGGCGACTCCCGACGGGCGTGCGTGACGCGTTCGGCGACAGGCTGCATCGGATAGGTACCGAACGATGGTCGATTGGCGGCGGCGGGATCGATCGTTGACGGCGCGTTTGTGCTGCCGGGACCAACCGGCACGTCACCCAGCGTCTCGACCAATCGCAATTCCGCGATGCCACCGCGGGCGCGCGCCGAACGGTTTCGCAGCACCGTAAGCGGCGCCGCATTGACGACGCGGCCGCGCGCCACCACGCGGTCGTGCGCCAGGGCGCAGGCCAGCGCAGCGTCGCGCAACTCCACGACGAGTGCCGCGACGCTGCGCTGTCGCATCGACATGTCGGCGGCCACGTGGTCGATGGAACATCCGCAGAGGGTATCATGCGGATGGGTTTGCAACAGTGTCTCCCATGCGCGCTGCATCAGCACGGGGAGTTGCGCCAACGTCAGCGACCCATTCGCGGCGATGGACCGCGCGCCAGGCGGCGCGTGCAGCCAGGCCAATGCCGTCCACGGTTCGACGTCTCGCAGCAGGGCGCGTTCCAGGCGCGCATTGGTGCGCTTTTGATGGGCACGGGTGGCCAACGCGCCCTGCAGTGCCCAGGTGTAGCCGTAACTGTCGCGCAGCTCGCCGATGACACGAGGAAGGGATTGCACCGGCGTATCGCAACGCAACGCCGCCTGCAGCAATGCGCCGCCCGCGCGCGACAATCCGCTGCGTTCTACACGGGCGTGATCGTCACGCGCCACGGTGTCCATCTGCTCGATAGCCATCGTGAGATCGGGCGCCGCCGCGTGATGATCGGCGCCCGATGCCAGCAACACGGTGCCGGTATGATTTCGTGCGCGCAGGGTCGATGCCACCACGCGCCATCGCGCGACCACATCGGCCGGTATCGTGGGCAACCTGTTGCCGAACTCGTAACCGTCGGGAGGGAGATGATGGAGCAGAACGCGACTTCCATCGGGACCATCCCACCACACGGTGTCGGCGTTCGGAAAGGAGCGGCCACCGAATCCGCGCCAAACGATGGCCACGTCGCAGCCGAATCCCCGCGCAAGCAGCGGGATCGCAGCGGGGTGACCGAAGGTGTCGGGGCAATACGCCGTGCGGGGAGCCAACGCGCCCATCCGCCCCAGCCACCGTTTCCCGGCCTCGAGGTTGCGTACAATCGCTTCACCTGACGGGATCAAATTGTCCGCCAACACATACCATGGCCCGGTTTCGAGCGCCCCCGAGGCCAGCGCACGCGTGACATCAGTCAAACGTTCGGGACGAACGGCCAGGTAATCCGCCAATACGATGGTCTGCCCGTCCAGCAGGAACGGCGTAGCCGCATCGGGCGGCGCCGCCAGCAGCGCATCGACAAGCGCCACCAATCGCGCCTGAAATCGCCCCGCCGTGTGGTACCATTCGCGATCCCAGTGCGTATGCGCCACCACGTGCACCGTAAGGGGCACGACCGTCTTCACGGCGTCGTCCGGCGATCCGCGCTGCGACGTTGGCGGGGTTTCGAGAACAGGCACGACCCAAGGTATCGCAGTTGACCTCGCCGCGTGACCCGTCGACCTTTCCCTGCAGTCATTCCGTCACTTGTTTTCCCCGAACCATTCCTCGTGCAACTGCTGACCGATTTTTTCAACCGACTTCGCGATCTTCCCGCGCTGGTTCAATGGGCCGGCTACCTCGGTCTCACCTTGATTGTCTTCGCCGAGACCGGTCTGCTGGTCGGGTTCTTCCTGCCGGGAGATTCCCTGTTGGTGACGGCGGGGCTGCTGGCATCGCAGCCCGATTTCGGACTCAACGTCTTTGTGCTGGGCGGCCTGCTGACGGTCGCCGCCATCGTGGGCAACAGCGTGGGGTACCATATCGGCAGGGCCACCGGCCCGCGGATCTTCACGCGAGACAACAGCCTGCTCTTCAACAAAGCCCATCTGAGGCGCGCCCACGCCTTTTACGAGAAACACGGCGGAAAGACGATCATTATGGCGCAGTTCATGCCGATTGTACGCACCTTCGTTCCTGTGGTCGCCGGTGTCGCGGAAATGCCATACCGCTCGTTCGTGGTGTACAGCGTGATTGGTGCGCTCCTCTGGATTTGGAGCATGCTGCTTACGGGGTACATTTTGGGACGCACAGTGCCCGGCGTGGCGCAGCACATCGAGAAGGTTATTCTCCTCGTCATCTTCCTGTCGATCCTTCCCGGGATCATCAGTTGGTGGCGGGAGCGCGCAAAGAAGTCCGCCTGACCATTGCTCCTGAATCGCACGCCCAAATCTCACCTCCAGCCAATCGAGAATTGTCATCATGGCCCACATCCTCCCGCCCCTGCCTTACACCCCCGAAGCGCTCGAGCCGCACATCGATGCGCAGACGATGCAGATTCATCATGGCAAGCATCATCAGGCGTATATCACCAACCTGAACGCCGCCATTGAGAAGGCACCCGAACTCGCCGCCTGGTCACTCGACGACCTCTGTCGCAAAATCAATGACGTGCCCGATGCAGTACGCACCGCCGTCCGCAACAACGGTGGCGGTCACTGGAATCACTCGCTGTTCTGGCAACTCATGGCGCCGCAGGCGGGCGGCGAGCCCGACGGCGCACTGGCCAACGCGATCGCCAAGGCGTTTGGTTCGTTCGCCACGTTCAAGGAACAGTTCCAGGCCGCCGGTATTGGTCGCTTCGGATCGGGCTGGGCATGGCTGGTGTCGGCTAACGGCGCGCTGTCAATCATGAGCACGCCCAACCAGGACAACCCGCTCATGGACGGCAAGCACGCCGTTCTTGGCGTGGACGTGTGGGAGCACGCCTACTATCTCAAGTACCAGAACCGTCGCGCGGATTATCTCGCCGCATTCTGGAGCGTGGTGAACTGGTCGGAAGTCGCGAAGCGGTTTGCCGCGCAGTAGTCGCCGCCGCGTTCCACACAGTGCAAAGGGCCCGGCGTGATGCCGGGCCCTTTGCACTGCGTCCACCGCGCCCAGTTACATAAGCGCCGATGGCGCCAACTGCAGAATTGCGCCAATGCCGAACATGATCAAGGCAACCACCGCGCCGGTGCCCGTGCTCACGCGAGCCACGATGGCCACGCCAATGGCGGTCAGCGCGAGTTGCCAGAGATGGAAAATGTCGAGGTTACCGAGCAGTGCGAGCACGGCGGGCGGCATTTTTGCGGGGTCGACAAACCGCGCGGGACTGAGCGAAAGGTCCATCACACTGCGCGCCGACGCGCCGTCCAGCACCAGCGCCTGGATGGGCATCAACACCCAGGACAACAATCGCGGGACTCCCGCCAGCACCGCTACCGTTGCCGCTTGCGAATAATTCAAGGGCGCCTTCATGAGTTTGGCGCCGAGGAGCAGGAAGAGTGCGTTGATGTACGGGCCGACCAGCGTGATGACCGGCGCACCGGCAACGATTCCCCACGCCGTGGTGGAGCGAATGCCGGATGCCATCCCCTCAGGAATCGGTGTGCCTTTCGCAGCCGCCATCTTCAGCGCCAAATCGCCCTGCGCGTCAAACCACGGCTGAAGCAGATTCTTCGTCGCGATTACCACAACCGCCACGATCAGCGCAGTCACCAACGCGTACTTGCCCGCCTTCACGGCGCGCGTTCGATCGAACACTTTCGAAGGCGCATACAGCACCTCGATCAGATCTTCGAACAATCCACCTTGTTTTGGTGCTGCGAGGGACCCCTCTGGACTCGTCACCACTGCCTCCGTTGAGATGTCGGCTACCGCGCGGCCTCGCCTTCCAGATACGTGTACCCTTCCAGGCCGGCCACGTAATCCGCAATAAAGGCGTTTGCCTCCTCACGCGACAACGATGATGTCGCGTTCACCTTACGCCGAAACGTCGCCAGGAGTTGCGAGGCGCCAAACTGCACGTAATTCAGTACTTCCGTCACCGTATCGCCTTCCACCAGATCGGTGATTTCATAGCTGCCCTGCTCGTTCAACCGAACATGCACGGCGTTGGTGTCGCCAAACAGATTGTGCAGGTCACCGAGGATTTCCTGATACGCTCCGGTGAGGAAGATCCCGAGGATGTAGTCCTCGCCGTCCCGAAACTCGTGCAATTCCAGACTCGGACGGCCCTTCTTGTCGCCCACGAATCGATCGATCTTGCCATCGGAGTCGCACGTGACGTCTTGTAACGTCCCACGACGGAGCGGCTCTTCGGTGAGTCGGTGGATCGGCATGATCGGAAACAGCTGATCAATGGCCCAACTGTCCGGCAGTGACTGGAACAGCGAGAAATTGCAGAAGTACCGGTCGACGAGCACCCCTTCCAGCTCGGGGAGAACATCCTCGTACGTGTCCTTGTCGGCGGCGCAAATACGGTAAATGGCGTTCATGGTTGCCAACCAGAGCACCTCGGCCTTGGCGAGTCCACGCAGATCAAGCACGCCGCTGTTGAAATACTGTCGCGCGCGATCCTTGTCGAACGACGCGTCATGGAACACTTCGAGCACCTTGCGGGGCTTGGCACTGCGTTCGGTGATGGTGCGCCAATCCTCGAACATCTCATGCAACAACGAATGGTCATCATCGAAAAGCGGCGGAATGGGCTGCTCGGCCAGCGATTCCACGTCGATCACCTTTACCAGCAGGAGGGCGTGGTGGGCCGTCAATGCACGACCCGACTCGCTGATGATGTGCGGCATCGGCAGATCGGCATCGCGACAGGCCTCGGCAATGGTGTAAATCACGTCGTTGGCGTACTCCTGCAGCGAGTAATTGACGCTCGCATGGTTCGTGGAGTTCGTGCCGTCGTAATCGATGCCCAGTCCGCCACCCACATCGACGTGCGTGATATCCACGCCCAGGCGACGCATCTCGAGGTAAAACCGCGCGACCTCCTGCAACCCCGACTTGATGAATCGAATGTCGGTGATCTGACTGCCAAGATGGAAGTGGATCAGCTTGAGGATGTCGAGCCGGCCTTCGCATTCGAGTCGATCGATGAGTTTGATCAGCTCCGCCGAGCTGAGTCCGAACTTACTCTTCTCGCCGCCGCTCTGCGCCCAGCGGCCGGCACCTTCGCTGGCCAGCTTGATGCGCACCCCGCACACCGGCGCCACGTTCAACTCCGCCGCCACCTCGAGCAGTACATCGAGTTCGCTGAGCTGTTCGAGCACGATGAACACGCGGTGGCCCAGCTTCTGACCCATCAGGGCCAGCCGCATGAACTCGTGATCCTTATAGCCGTTGCACACGATCAGGTGCTCAGTGCTCTCCGACAGCCCAAGCACCGCCTGCAATTCCGGTTTCGAACCACACTCCAAACCCACTCCGTGGGTCTTGCCGAACTTGACAATCTCTTCAACCACATGGCGCTGCTGATTGACCTTGATTGGGTACACGGTGGTGTACCCGCCCGTATACTCAAACTCTTTCATCGCCCCGTCGAAGCGTTCGCTCAGGGTTTCGATACGCGAACGGAGGATGTCGGAGAAACGCAGCAGCACCGGAAGCGCTACGCCCTGCTCTTCGAGATCCCGGGCGAGATCTTTGAGATCGAGTGTGAGATGCGGACGATCGGGATCGGGGCGCACGATCACGTGCCCCCCGTCGTTCACGTCAAAATAGCCGGCACCCCACCCTTCGATGTTGTAGAGGGAGCGCGCCGCGTCGATGGTCCAGGCCGGCGCGGGCGGCGCGGAGATTTCGGGCAATGTACGAGTAGCCATGGCGTGAAAAGCTAGCAGGGTGCCAAAGGCGATACGACGCCCACTTACCGGTCGCCGTCGAGCAGGCCCCCCAACGCGCCAAGTACAGAACCTTCTTCGCGCCGTTTCCCGCCGGCGCGAGGTGCCGCCGCCATGATGCGATCCGCGAGGCGCGAGAACGGCAAAGTCTGCAGGATCACGCGCCCCGGCCCCGTCAGTTGAACGAAAAACAATCCTTCACCGCCGAACAGAGCCGTCTTGATTCCCGGTACACGCTGGATGTCGTAGTCGACCGTTGGCTGCAAGGCAACCAGGCACCCGGTATCGACCCGCAATTTTTCGCCCGACGCCAGGTCGATGGCGTGCAGCGTGCCCGACGCGTGCAGGAACGCCAGACCATCGCCCTGCAGTTTTTGCAGGATAAAGCCTTCACCGCCGAAAAAGCCGGCCCCGATTTTTCGGGTGAACGCGATCGAAATGTCGATTCCGCGCGCAGCGCACAGAAAGCTGTCCTTCTGAGCCAGCACGGTACCGCCCCAGTCGCGCAAATTGAGAGGAACAATCTTGCCCGGATAGGGCGCGGCGAATGCCACATCGGCGCGTCGGGCACCGCTGTTGCCGAACAACGTGACGAAAAACGAATCACCGGCCAGCACGCGCTTGCCGGCGCCAATGAGCTTGTCGAACATCGATCCGCTTTTGGCATTCGGATCGAGAGTGGTCGCCATCGTGATGCCCTCCCGCATGAACATCATCCCGCCTGCTTCGGCGTACACCGATTCACCCGGATCGAGAGTGATAATCACGGCCTGCAGGTCATCCCCGATGATCTGGTAGTCGATCTCATCTGCTGCCATCAGCGGCCTCCCGGTCCGCGCACATTGGCAGCTCCTGTGGCGGGAGTGGTAGTTGGGCGCACCTGGTCGCGTCCCTTCTCCAGGAACGGGATACCGCGCAGCATCCACGACGTTGGAGGGGCGCCCAGAAGTTTCGTCGCGAAAAACTCCTGCATCTTCCTGTCGATGTCTTTCTGGTTGGCGCGCTTGGTCGGATTGTGCTCGTCGCCGTTGTAGGTCACCATGTACGCTTCCTTCTGCAAGCGACGCATGCCCACGTAGAACTCGATGCCCTGATACCACGGCACCGCGCCGTCGTTGTCATTTGCCATGAACAGCACCGGCGTGGTGACGCGATCCAGACGGAACAGCGGCGAGTTCTCAACGAATCGCTCCGGAAACTCCCAGAGCGATCCGCCAATCCGACTCTGCGTGTGCTCGTACTGAAAGGCCCGGGCGAGCCCCGACCCCCAGCGAATGCCGCCGTAGGCGCTGGTCATGTTCACCACGGTCGCGTTGGGTACGGCAGCGGCAAACATGTTGGTCACCGTGATCAAATACGCCGACTGGTAACCGCCCCACGACTGGCCGGTAATGCCGACACGTTTGGGATCGATAAAGCCCTTGGCAATCAGTGACTGCACGCCAGGGATAATCGACTTCGCCGCGCTCGGCCCCGGTTGGCCGTCGGTATACACGATGTCCGGTTCGAACACGACATAGCCGAGCGCATTGTAGACCTGCGGGTTGACGACATTGCGTCCCGTTGGCGCGACGTAGCTGTGCAAGCCATCCGTGAGCTTCTCGTAGAAGTACACCACCATTGGCCACTGCCTGGTCGCGTCGAAGTTTTCCGGCTTGTACAGCAATCCGCGCAGCGGAATGCCGTCGCCGTTCAGCCACGAAACCATTTCGACGGTACCGCGCGGATACTGTGCCTCCTGCGGGTTCGCATTCGAAATCTTCGAGGTGAGGGCCAGTGACGAACCCGTCCAGAGATCCGGAAATTCGCGATACGTCGCTTGCGTCATCAGGTATTGCTCGGCATTGCGAGCCTTTTGCGGCGTTCCGAGATTCCGGTCGGCCATGATGATGCGCTCCGGCTTGCCGTCCACGCCGAGACGGTCGCGATAGAACCCCGACGCCTTGGTCAGCGAGTCGACGGCGCGCAACAGCAGGGGCTCGGCCGGATCGAGGAAACGCTCTTCGCGATCGAGGGAGACGATGCGGAATGTCATGCCCGCGCGACGGCCCTCAGCGTCCGTCACATTTCTCGGCGCCGCGACACCGGTCGGATCCGCTTCCCACACGTCGAACCGATCGTAGATCAGCACGCGTTTGTCGCCGGTGGTCCACCCGCCCAATCCATACGGCGGCGGAATGTCGGGCGAATCAAACTCCTCATCCTGAAACTTGACGGTCGTAATGGCCCCGGTGAGATTCACCTTCTTGCCAGTGGCCGCCGCATATGCATACCACGTTCCGTCGTCGAACCACGTGACGTAGCTGCCGGACGGCGAGAGCTGCGCCTGCCCGCGCAGCTTCCGCGCGATCAGCGTCTTTGTGCCCGTGACCGGATCAATCAAGTACGCATCAGCGCCGCGCTCGCCCCAGAACTGCGGGATCGCATACTCCACACTGTTGAGTCCCAGCGCGTGTTTCGCATCGTCGGCGAGCGTGACCTGCAGCGAGTCGTTGGCCAGTCGTGTCCACTTGCCCGTGGACAGGTGATACACGGCGAGATATGTGCGATTGCGGTCGCGCGCGGCGTCGAGCTTCTGTTGTGGCTGGATCTTGGTATCCTGCCAGTGCCACAAATCGTACACCGCCTTGTCGGCGAGCGAGTCGGTGGGAATGGAGTCCATCGGTACGTTCGCCAGTGCGAACAGCACCGCATTGCCTTCGCGCGTAAAGTCCACGCGACCGCGTTCGGCAATCACCAATCCATCGGGCACCTCGATACCGGCGATGATGCGTCTCGCGGCGACCGGTGCCGCCGCTTTGCCCTTCGGTGGCACGAGCGACGCGTGGTAGACCGAAAATTTCGGGTGCGACGTGCTGTCCCCCAGATCTGACAGAAACACGACTTGTTCGCCCTTGCGATCGAAGGCGAATCCACGATACGACGCACGACCCGCCAGCAGCGTGGTCACGGCACCACCCGACAGCGCACGCAGGTAAACGCCGTCCCCCGCTCCGTCTTGCGTTGTCACCGTATACCCCAGCCACTTTTCCTGCTCATCGAACGTGAAGTTCGTGACGCCGTCGATGCGCACTTCAGCGCCCGTGGCCAGTTCACGGAGCACCATCGTGGCGCCTGTTTCCCTGCGCGGCCCGGCGGTGCGCGCGGTATCACGACCCGCTGACGCCAACGACGCCGGAGTGGCATTTGGTGCCTGGCGCTGTGCCGTCGTGTCCTCGATCAGATAGGCGAGAAAGCGTCCGCCATTCCGGGCCAGCCGAAACGAACGAACAGCAGGAACCCGCGTGACGGCCCCGTCAGCAAGGTTCACAATGCCCATGCCGTTGCGAGGTGCTGACGCACCGCGCCGCGTTCGCGCCCGCTCCACCTCAGCGCGCGTGGCGTACAACGTGAACACGGCGAAGCGGCTGTCTGCACTCACTTGCGCGGCCGCAGCGGAAAATTGCGCGCCCGAATCGGCGGATGCCATGAGTTGTGGGCGACCCGTGTAGCCGCGCGGCACGCGATACTCCGTGGAGCCGCTGGTGGATCGCGCAATCAACTCCCCTTCGCCGACGACGGGGCTCACGGTATAGACGACCCACTTGCCATCATTCGACAGCGACGAGCCCGAAATCGTTCGCCACTCATCGTAGGTATCCTGCGTAATCATCTTTTTCCCGGCCGGAGCTGGCGGAGGCGACCACGGCGACACCCGCGAAAATGGGTTGGCGGCCGCAGCGGCGCCACGCGTCTGTCCATGTGCGATCACCGGCCAACTGAGCAGGGCACCGAGCAGGACACCGGGCAGTGCGGGGGTTGTCACGCGCGAATGCAAGATCAACGGAGGGCGCATCGGATAGTCTCGAAGAGGGCAAGTCAGGTTGACCAGCGGGCTGGTCGGCGGTGCCGCATGGCCCCAGCTTAGGAGGTTGTTGGCGGCACCATTTCGAGCAAAAAATAGACTAACGTCGCGGCACGGGCCGCGTGAGGGATGCGATGGGCAAGCTGCTGGGCTATTTCGCACGTGGGTTGGTATTGCTGGCGCCGCTGGCCGTCACCATTGCCGTACTCTGGTATGTCTTTACCAGTGTGGACGGATGGTTGGGACGGCTGATCGCGTTGCCCCCGGGGGCCGGGTTCGTAGCGACGGTCGCGCTGATCACGCTGGTGGGCTTCGTTGGTTCCAGCTTTCTGACACGCTCCGTGGTGGGGTGGCTTGAGCGCGCCATGGCGCGGCTGCCCTTTGTGCGACTCGTGTACGGATCCACCAAGGACCTGCTGAACGCGTTTGTAGGCGAGAAGCGGCGCTTCGACAAGCCCGTGCTGCTCACGCTCATTCCCAACGGCACGCTGGTGATCGGCTTCGTGACGCAGGAGTCGATGGAGCAATTGGGACTGTTCGATCACGTGTCGGTGTACTGCCCGCACTCCTACGCCTGGTCCGGGCAGATCTACGTGGTGCCGGCAACACTCGTTCGGCCACTCGACGTCAACAGCGCCGATGCGATGGCGTTCGCGGTTTCGGGCGGTGTCTCGAAACTCCTGCCAACGGCCCAGTCCACCGGCGAATTCTCCGAGCTGAAGCGGTGATACGCCCGGCTCTTCCCACTGTCACCACACTCCGATGATCCGTCAACTGACCTCAATAGCGTTTCTCGTCGGCGCGGCAGGTTCCGTCCTCGGCGCACAACCCGCGGACGTGATTCGGCAAGCTGCCCGGCCGATCCTGCTCGTGCCCGACGCCGTATTCGACGGCACCAGCGACGCCGCCAGGCGCGGTTGGGCGGTATTGGTGCGCGGGCAGCGCATCGTGAGCGCAGGACCGTTGGAGCAGATGCAGATTCCCGCCAACACGGAGCGCATTGCGCTGCCCGGGACGACGCTGCTCCCCGGACTGAGTGATCTCCACAGTCACGTGTTGTTGCACCCCTACGACGAAACGTCGTGGAACGATCAAGTGCTGCGTGAATCGCTTGCACTACGCACCGCGCGTGCCGTAAACCACCTGCGCAATACGCTCATGGCTGGCTTCACCGTACTGCGTGATCTTGGCACGGAAGGCGCTGGGTACGCGGACGTTGGACTCAAGGAAGCGGTTGATCAAGGCATCATTCCCGGGCCACGCTTGTTTGTGACAACCAAGGCAATCGTTGCCACTGGCTCGTACGGTCCAAAGGGGTTCGGCGTGGAAATCAGCGTGCCGCAAGGTGCCGAAGAAGCCGATGGCGTGGAGGGGCTCACGCGCGTGGTGCGCGATCAAATCGGACATGGCGCCGACTGGGTGAAGATTTACGCCGACTACCGCTGGGGGCCGCGCGGCGAGGCGCGCCCCACATTCTCCGAGCCTGAATGGCAAGCAATCGTGCAGACTGCCAGCGCCAGCGGTCGCCCGGTGGTGGCGCATGCCAGCACGGTTGAAGGCATGCGTCGCGCGATCATGGCGGGCGTGGAGACGATCGACCATGGCGATGCCGCAACGGCGGAAACCTTCGCGCTGATGAAGTCACACAACGTGGCCTTTTGCCCCACGCTCAGTGCGACCGAATCCACCACACGCTATCGCGGATGGAAAAAAGGCGTGGATCCCGAGCCGACCGGCATCACACAGAAAAAGGCGATGTTCAAACTGGCCTTGGCCTCGGGAGTGACAATCTGCAACGGGAGCGACGTTGGCGTGTTCCCGCACGGGACGAACGCACTGGAACTGGAACTGATGGTCGAGTACGGCATGACCCCGATCGCGGCATTGAAGGCCGCCAGCAGCGTGAATGCCCGAATTCTGCACCGTGAGAACGACTTCGGGCGTGTCGTGCCGGGCCTTTTTGCCGACCTGATGGCGGTGGCGGGTGACCCTACCCGAGACGTCGCCCAGCTGCGCAAGGTCAGCTTCGTAATGAAGGGCGGTCAGGTGGTCCGTAACGAATCCACTGCGCCAAACCGGCCCTGACCTCTGGACAACGGCTGTTC
>JANOKE010000313.1:0-6206 GCA_031419135.1 Gemmatimonadaceae bacterium | reverse complement strand
CGTGTGTTCGGCGCCGTGACGATGTGCGCCTCAACCACGGTAACCGACCCGATCGACGGCGGTTGTGTTGGTGAGACTATTGATGATGAAGCGCAGGAAGTTCTGGGAATCGGCAATCCCAGGGGCGGTGCTGGAATGACGCGTAACCGCGGTCCAGAAAGTTTGGCGACCGGGTGAAGCAGCAGAGCAAACATGCGGACAGAATTGCGAGTGCGCCGACCGAGGGTGAGGAGGACAGGCTATTTGTCCACCAATGCACTCATGCCACCGGGGAAGCGTGCCCCCGATGCCGCCCCGAAAGGAATACGATCGGCGAGGGTGGCAATGTCCGCCGCGCTGAGTCCCACGTATGCCGCAGCCATGTTCTCGTCCAGTCTGGCCAGGCTGGTTGTGCCCGGAATCGGCACTACGTCGTTGCCGCGCGACAGCACCCAGGCCAGTGCTACTTGCGCCGGTGTGCAGCCCTTTTGCTGTGCCATTTCCACAACCGCGTTCACCAACAGCCGATTCGCCTCAAAGTGGTCCGCCTGGAATCGCGGCGACGTGTGCCGATAGTCGTCGGCGGATAAATCACTGGTTGCCGCGAAGCGACCAGTGAGAAAACCACGACCCAGGGGGCTGTATGGCACGATGCCAATACCAAGTTCTCGCGCCACGGGAAATGCGGTGCGCTCCCAGTCGCGCGTCCACAGCGACCACTCCGACTGCAGCGCAGTGATGGGGTGCACGGCCGCGGCGCGACGAAGGTTTGTTGGCCCCACTTCGGACAGCCCCAGGTAGCGCACCTTGCCTTCGGCAACCAATTGCGACATCGCCCCCACGGTGTCCTCAATCGGCACGCTCTGGTCGATACGATGCTGATAGTAGAGGTCGATGTAATCGGTGTTGAGTCGACGCAGCGACGCTTCGCAGGCCGATCGTACGTAGTCGGGACGACCGTTTACGCCGCGATAGGCGGGTTGGCCGGGATCGCGGACGAGACCGAACTTGGTAGCCAACACCACGCCCTCGCGCCGACCAGAAATGGCGCGGCCCACCAGTATCTCGTTGGTGTGCGGTCCGTACATATCCGACGTATCAAGCAGCATCGTGCCGTGTTCGAGCGCACGATGCAGTACAGTAATGCTCTCACGCTCATTGCGCGTGCTGGCATCGCCGTACAGATCCGACATGCCCATGCAGCCGAGACCGACGGCCGAAACCCGCAGGCCATCCGAGCCGAGGGCCCTGGTGGGGAATGTGGTCAGTGTGACAATCCTACTTGCTCAGAAAGACCGAGAACGTCGTTTCGTCCGACTTTGACTGTGCCAGGAGGCGCACCGTCATAACCTGGCGACCGTCGGTGAAATCGAGCAGCTTGTACACGCCGGCTTGGTGGGTCTTGTCGTTGAAATCCACCACCTGCACGTTGCCGTTGGCGAAGGTCACCTCGGCAAAATTCAAATCGGCTTTGCCCACAACCTCGAGAAAGAGGGCGTTGCCCGTGGCGTCGACGCCGTAGTTGGTGTCCACCCAGCCATCGTCGCTCTCGATCGTCTCACTGTCCTGCCACACGAGGCGCTCGCGCGCAGGAAGGGAGACCACGGCGGCCGTGAACACCACGGCGGGCAGGAACACGAGCGGCGCTCTTACGACCACCACTCGCCGCGCCGGTCGGATGACCACCGCAGCCGGGAGCGCTCGGCGAATTGGGTGGCCAGGGCGAACCACCAGCGCCACGCGAGGATGGCGCACGCGCACCACGCGTCGGCGTTGAGCCGAGGCCTCGTCAGGAGCGAAGACCGCGAGCGACAGCAGGAGCGCCAAGGCCTTCGGAATGAAGTGTTTCATCTTCGATCTCCAACGCGTTACCTACGCTGAGAGTGAGTGGCGCCAGGCGTTCCTTGCCGCAGAATCAATAGTGCATCAGGGACAACCCCGGCGTCAGGTGATGACCGGAGTTTGCGCACGCCCGACAAGGCCACCGCGAGCTGCGTTACAGGCTTGCGACCGCGCGGGCCCGGCGCCGCCCGTGGCGATTGTCCAGGCCCCGCTCACAAACGGTGTGCGGCTTTGACTGGCACGACTCTCCATTCCACAAGGTGTTGCATGCCGGCATCGTCGGTCACCACGCCAAGCACACGGTAGCCGGCCCGATCGACGACGGTCGTGTTGGTGGGAATATCGATGATGAAGCGCAGGATGTTCTCGCGATCGAATGCGGCCCATCGTTCGCGATCGCGCCAACGCATGGTCAGCCCCATCTCGTCCTTCGGCAATTCCTCATCGGGAATGCGTATCCCGTCGGACGCAAGCTGCGCCCAGATCCACTGTGCGCTATCGGTGAGAATACGATGGGATGGTTCTTTGCGCTCGGGCAGCGACGTCAGGGCTTTGCCAAGGAGTTTGCTCATCCGATCTTCGACCGACTGAATGTCGCGTCGCTCGTCGGCGTGATACGCCGGTGGATTGCCGGGCCACTCCATCACGTATGTGCGCCCCTGTCGCATATGACGAACCAATCTATTGGGTCCGGGCGCAGTGGTGAGCGCAGCGCCGTCGCGCCCCACTGTTCGTATGCGACCTGGCGCAATGCCGTCAGGTGTAGGCTCCGCCAACATGTATGCGGGCGGATGTGCAGTATCGAACACCGTACCATGTCGGTCAAAGTGTAGCCAGCCGAAACGCCCGACGCGCGCAGGGGTGTTGGCTTCGAATACGGCGGTGATGAACCATCCGCCAAGCGTGTCCGGAGTGACCACCCATCCGGTAGCGACTGCCGGCGGCAGTTCGAGGGTCGCCAGCACCTGGCCGGCGGCATTGAATCGCACAGCGCGGGTGGTCGACATCTCCTTGGCCAGCATCGATCCGTCGGCAAGCCGAAACAGACGAAGCGGCAGGCGATATTCGCCCGGTCCGGCACCTTCGCGACCCGCGCGCGCGTGCCGTGTGCCAAGCGAATCGAGCACATGAATGGCTGCGCCGTTTGTGCCCGCACCGTCGAGCAGCCACCACGTGCCGTTCGGTCCAAACGCAGCGGCATCAAGGCGACCGATGTCGATGGCGCCCATACTAACGCGACGGATCTCCTGCAACTGTATCGGGCCGTCGACGCCGTCGGCTGGCGACTGGACGTAGAGCGTGTCGCCCACTTGTCGGCGCGTGACGCGACCTACGGACTCCGGCCCGCCACAGGCACTCGCGAAACCGCACAGCCCTACGAGTGTGCTCACCCATCGTGCGGTCATCAGAAATTCTCCGTAGTCATGCGGTGACGATACCAGTGAACTCCGGAATCGGCCACACTGTCACACCGCCAGCCTTGCAAACCGTCCGCGAGGTGCTGAATGTGCACGAAGATCCGGAGTCAGCCTTCTCGCGAAACCGCAATCACCGCCGATGGTTTGTCCTGCGGCATCTCGCCGGCTACCCCTGAATGGCGGAAGGGCACCATGAGGTTGACTACCCCCAGATGGACGTGAATGAAGCCGCCAACGGGGTATGCGGAGTCACGCTTTCGAGCTACCAAAGATCACTCGTTCGGGTACGACCGTTCGAGCATGGAGTCGCGTATGCTCCTCGTGTTGAGAATGCCGACACGCTCCATGATTTGGCCGACGACCCGCGCTCATGTGCGGAGTGGAGGCTGGCGCAGCACAACCCGGTGTCACCGCCAGCAGAGTTTCAACAACGGAACGTGTGACAAGCGGACCGTTCTTCCGGAGATCATCAATGAATGACGATCGCAGCGAAGGGATGTGGAAGAACTTGAAAGGCAAGATTCGCGAGCAGTGGGGCAAGCTGACCGACGATGACATGGATCAGGCGGAGGGCAAATGGGAGCAGCTCACCGGTCGCATTCAAGAGCGGTACGGTCGTACGAAGGATGACGTGGAACTTGAAATGCGTCGCTTCCGCGATGAACACGATCCGGAGCCGCAGCACGCCTCCAACACCCCCACGTAAACAGGAACGGTCGGACGTCGCACTCACGGAGCGGCGTCCGACCGCCTGTGCGCGCATGGAGTCATGTATGCTACTCGTATTGAGAATTTTGACGAAGTAATTCGATGTGTGTCTATATGCACGGTAACCAAGGGGACATCATCACTATGACATTCCGGGCAACGCTCATTCTCATCTCCGGATGCGCGGCGGCATTGATCGTCTCCAGCGCCTTGGCAGCGCAGGACACGGCGAGAACGCGCGTGACCGCGAAGCGCGTCACATCAGAAACGCGCGTCCGCGTGCAGAAAGGCGAAAGCAACGGCACCCTGGATGTGCGGGCGGATTCCATCGCAGCGGCCTCACGCGCTCGCGCGGACTCGGCAGAGCGCGAGTTGCAACGCGATGCAGCCACGATGCGGCAGCGCGATTCTGTGGAAGCGGTGACACGCGCGCTTGCGGATTCTGTTGCACGCGTTGAGCAGATGCGTCGCGACTCCATCGCTGCGGTCGCGGCGCTTATCGAGGTGGCCCGGCGTGATTCGACCGCCCGCGCCGACTCCATTGTCGTCGCCGAACAGATGCGCCAGCAGTAGATGCGTGATCGGTATCGCTTTAACGGATCGGGATGGTACATCGGTCTCGCGGGTGGCGGTGCGGTGCCGTCGGACGACTTCGAGAAGCTCGGCTACCGCAGCGGGTATGACCTGAACGTGCCGATTGGCTGGCACAAGAATGGAAACCTGCTTGGCCTTCGACTGGACCTTGGCTACGCCGCGTTTGGCGGTCGCTCGTTCGTGGGACGCGTTCCTGGAGGCGCTGCGGTGACGCTGACCAACGGCAGTCCGAAAGTGTACTCCGCGACACTGAACAGCACGCTGCGTATCCCGCTCTCGTCCTCGCGTCGCGTCAACCTTTACGGCGTCGGCGGTGCCGGCCTCTATCATTTCCGCTCGTTCGGCGGTAACTCGGCCCTGGGCGGGTATCTGGGCAACGACGTTCTGAAGACCAACGAAGCGCAGCTCAAGCAGACACGGAGCAAGCTTGGTGCGCAGGTTGGTGGTGGCATCGACTTTGGTGTCGGCCCGGCGTCGATCTTCGTCGAGTCCCGCTTCGTGAATGTCTTTGCTGATCGCGATGACGCCGTTCAGTTCCGTGACTTCTTCGGCGACAATGTCAGCAAGTCGTTGCGCTGGGTACCGATCGTCATTGGCGTGAACATTCGTTAACAGATGATCCGGGTCGTCGCGAGGCGCGTGCGTCAGCTACCGCGCACAGGATTCACGCTACGTGATGGTCGTCGCCTTGCGATTCGCGACTCCATTGTCGGGCTCGTAATGCCCAGGGACACGGTGTTTGCCCAACTCCCGCTCGATGAGCATGTCGTATTCGACTCCACGCTCTTCATTCCGCCGATCGGCACCCGCAACCGGACCCTCACGGGTGAGCTCGGTCGTTATGCCCTCGACTTGGGCAACGGGTATCTCTTGCACGGCACAACCGACCAGCGCTCGATCGGCTCAGCCAGCACGCACGGGTGCATTCGCTTGGCCGACGGTGACCTTGCGTGGCTGTACGAGAATGTCCCGCTGGGATCTACGGTGATCGTGCGAGACGAGTAGCGCTCAGGGCTCCGTGCGGCCCGCAGCTCGTTTGCGTAGATGCTGCTATGAGTCGAGTGCCGACTGAGCTTCCGGTCACTTCCGCTTGGCTGGCGGCGCCGTGGTGGGAACAATGCGTCGCACCTCCATCGCCACGACACCGTCGTTATCCGTCGTTCGCACCACGACGCGGTCATTGTCAAAGGCCAATGCCATGCCACTTCCGGAAACACGCAGTCGTCCGACCATTGCCCCGTTGAGTCGAAAGGCGGTGGCCGTCCACGCGGTGTCGTCCGGCACAATGGCGTCTACCACCCAGAGCGTCCTGTCGGCGGTGGTGAACAGATCGTTGTAAGGCGGCAATGAGTCGGCAAATGGCTGTTCGCGGACCAGGCGCTCAGATTCCCGAGCGTCGATCATGCGTTCACTGCCGGGACCACGTAGTGTCGCCAGCTCCTGTTCGATCGCACGTTCACGCATCGCGGGCGTGACCACGCGTCGCGGGCGTGACCACGCGTCGCGACGTCGCCACCCGCAGTTGTGACAACATCGCACCGCTGGTGTTGCGCAAGTCGATGCGGTAGCCGTCTCCTACCGCGGTCGCGACGAGCGTGTCCCACACCAACGCCTGCGCCCTTCTGGAGAAGCGCAGCGGCGTGCTATAGTTGCGCGGACGCCCAC
>JANOKE010000312.1:0-5050 GCA_031419135.1 Gemmatimonadaceae bacterium | reverse complement strand
GATCCTGAGAGCTATTTCGACGTGCTTGAACGCTTCGAGGTGACTCTGGCCTTTGGCGTTCCAACGCAGCTCGCGATGGTGCGGGAGACCGCCAGTTGGGGTCGCCCTCTTCCCGCGCTCCGCACGTTCCTTTCTGGCGGGGCCCCGTGCGCGCAGCGCATCAAGAACGACGTGCGACTGGCCGGTTATCGATTTCGCGAAGGGTACGGACTAACCGAATGCGGTCCGAATTGCTTTGCGACCACCGATCGCACGGCCATCGAGAAGGATGGCACGGTGGGGTGGCCGGTGCCGTTTCTCGACATGCGGTTGCGCGACTGCGATGCCAACGAGGTTGGGCCGGGCGAGACAGGGGAGCTCGAATTGCGGGGACCGCAGCTTTTCGGTGGCTATTTTCGCGAACCGGTGGCCACGGCCCAGGTGATGACGGCCGACGGATGGCTGCGCACCGGCGACCTGGCCAGTCGTGACGCGGAGGGAGTCTATACGATTCGCGGACGCAGCAAGGAGATGTTCATTTCTGGTGGCGAGAACGTATTCCCTGGCGAAGTGGAAGCGGCGCTGCTCGACTGTCACGGCGTGCGCGAAGTGACGGTGATCGGGATCGCTGACGCGCGGTGGGGAGAAGTGGGCTGTGCGCTGGTGGTGCGAGCCGACCCGCACCTCGACGAGCGCGCGCTGCTGACCCAGGCGCGTGAGCGATTGGCCGGCTACAAGGTGCCCAAGCGCGTGCAATTCGTCGAGGCCATTCCGCGTCTTGGCTCAGGAAAGATCGATCGACGGGCCGCGACCGCCCTGTTGCAACCATGAGTGGCGCTCGCAAATGCCTGTGACGACCTCGGTGCAACCCACCGCAAAGGGGTCGACGGTGAGAGGAACCTACGCCTTTGTCACCGATCGACTCGGCGTGGAGGGCATGGACGGTGTGCGGGCCCGTCTTGATCCCGACGTGTGTTGGTTGCTGGATAGGGTGGAGCCGACCGACGAACTCCCGTATGACACGCTGGTCACGTTATGGGAAGCCATCGATTGGGTTCTTGGCGCGGCGAATCCACGGTGGGCCGAAGATGCCGGTGCGTTCGCCATCGATTCCGTTGGGGTCCACCTGTACGGGGGGATTCTCCGAAAGGCGTCGCCCAGCGTTTTTCTCACCCAGAGCATCTCCCTGTTCCGGCTGTATTATCATCCGGGTGACATTACCGCAGTCGAGGAGGCTGCGGGTCGCGCCGTCCTTCGTCTCATCGGTTTCGATCCGGTCACGCGACTGTTCTGCCACCGCCAAACGGGCGGCCTGCGTCGCGCGGTCGAGTTGGCTGGAGGCGAATCGGTGCGCGTTCGACATGTGCGATGTTCTATCGAAGGCGACGCTTTCTGTGAGTGGCAACTCGAGTGGCACGTCCCCCGCGGTTGAAGTCCAGCGACACGTCATTGTTCGTGTCGCCTCAGTTGGATCTGTTCCCGGTCGCTCCCGTCATCGACATTCTCGATCCGCTGGCGATCGTTGGCGTGCGCACTGGTGTGGAGCACCTGGTGCGTGTTCGGCCGCGTCCGAATGATACGCCGCACATGGTGTTCCACGACCGACACGGCTGGTATTGCGAACAACATGGCGCCGCCTGTGGTGCGGTGAAGCTGGCACGCGACGCATTCCCCTTGTGACAGACAACCGCAGCGTACCGCTCTGGATCCCGTCACACGACCGCATTGCGCGCGCGCGGATGACACGGTTTCGCGAGTCGCTGATCGCACGCGGTATCGCGTCACCAAACGTGATCGACACGCAACGGTTGTACGCGTGGTCGGTCCAGCATCCCGAAGCCTTCTGGAGTGCCATCTGGCGCGAAGCGGGCATCATGGCCGATGGGCCGGGTGCGCCAGACGCGCCGTGGTCGGCCGTGTTGCACGGCGGCAGTCGCATGGCACCGCCAGATCCGAACGACGGTCCGCACTGGTTCACCGACACCAGACTGAATTTTGCCGAGCATCTGCTGCGTCGACGGGACGAGGGTGTGGCGATTGTGTCGTGGAATGAAGACGGATGCCAGCAGCGACTGACGTTTCTGGAGCTCGCAGCGGCCGTGTCGCGTGCGGCGGCCGGCATGCGAGCGATTGGCGTCGTATCCGGTGACCGGGTAGCGGGATATCTCCCCAACATTGCCGAGGCCGTGATCGCGATGCTGGCGGCGGCGTCTCTCGGTGCGATCTGGTCGTCCTGTTCGCCCGACTTCGGCACCAAGGGCGTGATAGATCGGTTCGGTCAGATCGAACCCGTGCTGCTGGTGGCGAGCGATGGGTATTGCTATGCGGGCAAGCGCATCGATTGTCGCGCGCGCGTTCGCGATGTGGTTCAGGCGATCCCTTCGATACGCGGCGTGTGGATCGTGCCATGGCTGGACCCCGACCCTGATCTGACAATGGTGCCGCGTGTCGAGCGCTTCGACCACGTGATGGCGCGGCACGGGCGGGACGAGACGCCAATCTTTACGCGACTGCCATTCAAGCATCCGCTGTACATCCTGTATTCCTCTGGTACGACGGGGTTGCCGAAGTGCATGGTGCACGGCGCCGGTGGCACGCTGCTGCAGCATTGGAAGGAGCATGCGCTGCACACCGACCTGCGAGACGGCGACGCGTTGTTCTACTTCACCACCTGCGGCTGGATGATGTGGAACTGGCTCGTATCTGCACTGTCGCTGGGCGTCACCATCGTGTTGTACGACGGGGCACCGCTGGCACCGGATCGGGAAATCCTGTGGCGCATGGCCGAGTCGGAGCGGGTGACGGTGTTTGGTACAAGCGCCAGGTACCTGGCCACGCTTGAAAAGGAATCCATTCGCCCGCGCGAACGATTCGATCTCGCGTCGCTTGAGGCCATTCTGTCCACGGGCAGTCCACTGGCCGCGCACAGCTACGACTTCGTGTATCGCGATATCAAGCCGGATGTCCGTCTGAGCAGTATCAGTGGCGGCACCGATATCGTGAGCTGCTTTGCCCTCGGCGATCCCACCGGGCCGGTGTATCGCGGCGAACTGCAGATGCGGGGGTTGGGTATGGCGGTCGATGTGGTGGATACGGAGGGCCGACCAGTGCGTGGGCAAGCGGGCGAATTGGTCTGTGCGGCGCCGTTCCCGTCGATGCCGGTGGCGTTCTGGAACGACCCCGACCAGCGGCTCTATCGCGCGGCATATTTCGAACACTTCGCAAATACGTGGCGGCACGGGGATTGGGCCGAGATCACGGACCATGAAGGCATGGTGATTCATGGGCGCAGCGACGCCACGCTTAATCCGGGTGGCGTGCGCATCGGTACTGCCGAGATCTACCGACAGGTGGAGCAGATTCCCGACGTGCTCGAGTCGCTGGTGATTGAGCAGCGATCAGCGGCGTCGGTTGACGAGTCGCGCATTGTGCTGTTCGTGCTCCTTCGCCAGGGCGCCGAGCTGGACGACGGGCTTCGTGATGCGATTTGTCGGCGCATCCGTGAACACGCCAGTCCGCATCATGTGCCGCGGCTGATCGTGGCGGTCCACGATATTCCACGGACGATCAGCGGAAAGATCACGGAGTTGGCCGTCCGCGATGTCGTGCACGGACGACCGGTTCGCAATACGGACGCGCTGGCCAATCCGGACGTATTGGAGCTTTTCCGGAATCTTCCTGAACTGGCCGGGTACTAGCGGCGGCTCCGCTCACTGGAGTCCTGCAACAACAGATTGAACCGCAGGGGACGCAGGGGGCGCGGAAGAAATAGCTGTTGGAGCTGTTGGAATGAACCATCCAAAAAAACAGGCTCTTCGGGATTTCGTATGGGTAGAAACCGCGCATTTTGAAGGGTGTTCCTGCCCGTTCCGACAGATTATCAACTGCCATCCACGGAAGCGCATGGTATTGGTTTCCTTGTTGTGTCCCCTGTTTCCGCGCGTTTCCGTGGATGGCGGTTCAGGTCGACCAAAGCGTCCAGGTGTTCAGGCGCGCTGGGGCCACGGTACGAACACGTCAACGGCGCACCCGATCCACTTGCGGCCATCGTACCGCGTGATCGGCGCCTGTTCCGCGGCCTTCAAAGCCGTCGGACGTACAATTCACCCACACGAAGTCCCGCAGAGCAAAAAAACATTCCCCCGCGCTCTCTGCGTCCCCTGCGGTTCAAATGGTTGTCCGACATGGATTCGCTCATTCGCTGTCGCCGCTGAAGAAACACGTATTAGCTTTCGTGACATGCTGAACAACCTCGCGGGAGATAAGGGAGATCAGCGGTCGCGTGCCTGGATCGGCGCGCTGCCGCGCTCTCACATCTGAATCGGTCGGGATGGCAAGTCGTTCATCCGTTCCAATCCGATCACTCCCGATTCACGAGAAGCTCATGGCGACGCTTACGGCACCAGAGGTTGGCATCGAGCAGGATGCCTTCCCGATCAACGGCACCGACTACGTTGAGTTCTATGTCGGCAATGCCAAACAGGCCAGTCACTTCTATCGTTCGGCGTTCGGCTACCAACTGGTCGCCTACCGCGGACCCGAGACTGGCGTGCGTGACCGCGCCAGCTATCTCTTGCAGCAGGGCAAGATTCGACTGGTGCTGACCACGGCGATGGGCCCCGAGTCCCCGATTGCCGAGCATGTCCATCGGCATGGTGATGGCGTGAAAGACTACGCACTGTGGGTAAACGATGCGCGGCTCGCCTACGCCACGGCAATCGAACGTGGAGCCATCGCCGTGCGTGAGCCCGAGGTGTTGTCCGATGAGCACGGCGAGATCGTGATCGCGGCCATCGCAACCTATGGCGATACCATCCACTCGTTGGTGGAACGAGGCAATTACCGCGGCACGTTTCTTCCGGGGTTTCGCGACGTGACGCCGCACTATCAGCCGGCCGACGTTGGATTGCGGTATGTCGACCATTGTGTGGGGAACGTGGAACTGGGTCGGATGAACCGCTGGGTGAACTATTACGCCGATGTCATGGGATTTCGCAATCTCATCACGTTCGACGACGCCGATATCAGCACCGAGTACTCGTCACTGATGTCGAAGGTGATGGCCAACGGC
>JANOKE010000311.1:0-3619 GCA_031419135.1 Gemmatimonadaceae bacterium | reverse complement strand
CAGGTTGCCGATGCGACGTCGCTCTACAAACGGCTCGAAGCCGAACCGGCGTTCGCCGGCAGCGACATGAACATCGAGGGTGTCATCGTCGTGGCGAATGTTCTGCGCTTTTTCGGTCGTGGCAACGGCACAGCACGGGGCAGCCTGATTGCCGTGAATGCCACCTGCGACGTGCCGCTGGACGCGCTGCGCGAATTTCTCCGCAACTCCGCGAGTGCCACGCCGCCGGATCCAACCGCCGTCGTGCAGTACCAACTCGGCGCGCTCGACGGCATCGCTCTGGGATTCACCGATGCGACAGTATTTGGCGAGACTATGCTGTATTCGGCTACCGCCGAGGCCTCGGCGGCTGCAACGGAAGACGGACCGGTAGCGGGATCGGTGCTGGGAACAATCTCACCGCGCGGAATCGTGCGGTATGCGGTACTCACCGACGAAACTGGCCTCCCATTCCGTGACAAGGTCGAGGGCGTTTTGCTCTCGCGAACGTCGCCGCGACGCGCCTACATTGTCATTGATGGCGACGATGCCACACGACCATCGGAGTTGTGCGACGTTGCATTGTTCGGTTCGTGGACTGACTGATTGCGGAGCGTGCGAAGGACCTCGCTCAACTGATCCAGGTTCCCAGTGCAAGCCCCAACAAGGCGAACAGCAGCGCCGCCATTGCTGCGACTCCTGCAAACGCGGCGAGTCCATGCGCTGCACGCCACGCACGTACCGTCCAACGAGACATCTCGCCAACGCCTGACTCGAGGTGGCGTTCGGCAAAAGCCCACACGCCGTAGGTCATGAAACACAGCCCGGCGCTGGCAATGGCGATCCATCCCTTTGGACGAATCCACAGTGCAGGCACAGCAATCAGAGCCCCCACCGCGACATCGAGGCCCAGACGCCTTGCAGGGCTTGCCAAGGCCCGTGCATGAAGCATCTCGGACAAGCTTGCGTCAGACCGTATCGTCATGGTGGGGACTATTGTAGTTCGCCAGGTGGTGTGACGCCACTGGCTGGTGATCGGCGCGCGTGCGTGACGGAGGATTCGGACAGTAGCCGCAGGTGCGCCGGTGGAGTAGCTTCCGCAGGCAGGTCAATATTCTCATGGGAGGTTTCAATGTCATTCGGATTATACATCCTCGGCGCCCTGATCTTCATCGGCGGCGTTGCCTGGGCACTCATCACTATGCATGTGCCTCAGCTCTACGTGATCATCGCCTGCGTCATCCTGCTTGGTGCGGGCATCTTCACCGGCGTTACACGCACGCGCGCCAAAGATCCCTCCTGACTCTCTGGGGAAGGGGCCGCTCATAGCTTGCGGGGAGCCAGCCAAGCGCCGAAATTGGATCGGTGACAACCCCCTTGGCTGGAGGCTGAGTGCGATACCGGTATGTTGTGGTTCGATCGCTTGCTGTGTCCGCGACGGTTCTGTTGCCGCAGACCGGTCGGGCCCAGCGTTCGTTGGCGCCCACCAGCCCCAGTGGGCAATCGGTGACGCCGGCATTCGAAGGCTGGTATCGCAATCGCGACGGCACATATAGCCTGTCGTTCGGCTATTACAACCGGAACATCGCCGAACGAATGGACGTGGCCATTGGTGATGACAATTTTGTCTCACCCGGTCCACCAAACCAGGGCCAACCCACGTCCTTCGCTCCACGCCGACACTGGGGAGTGTTCGCAGTAGTCGTTCCCGCTGACTTTGGCGACAAGAAGGTCACGTGGACGCTGAAGGACCGCGGGCAGACTTTTGCAATCGCCGGCAGCCTGAAGCCCGACTGGCAGATCGATGCGCTGGAGGGCGAGGCCAGTTCGGACAACACACCTCCTGCACTGAGTTTTTCCGCCGCCGGTCCTGAGGGTCGCGGGCCCCTCGGTGTGACCGTGGGGCCGCTCACGATCGCAGTGGGCAAACCTCTTGCGCTCACGGTGGCCGTGAAAGACGACGCCAAAACCGGAACGGTCGGCCGGGGCGGCGTGCGTGCCGGCACGCCGGTGGATATCACCTGGTTCAAGCATCAGGGGCCCGGTGACGTGGTGTTCAGCGCCCCGACCACTCGACTCACGCCCACCGGCGGTACCGGCTCCACGATGGCAACGTTCAGTCGGGCCGGTGACTATTTGGTGCGCATTCGCGCCAACGACTCGGCCGTAGCGGGCGCCGGGCACTCGCAGTGTTGTTGGACGAACAGCTTCATCAAGGTGACGGTGACTCCATGAGCGCTTACATGCCGAGGATGCTGATGACGAATCTCGCGATCCAGACAATCGTGACCACGGGTGCCCGCGTGCTGGTTGGCGCTCTGTCGCTCTCGCTTGGCCCGGCGGCACTGGGGGCGCAGAATCCGCTCGCGGTCGCACCCAGCGCGGCAACATACACCAGAGATGTCGCGCCGATTTTCCAGCAAAAGTGCCAGGAGTGCCACCAGCCGGGCAGCATTGCGCCGATGTCGTTGCTTACCTACGACGACGCGAAAAAATACTCGCGACGCATTCGTGCGAAGGTGTCGGAGCGACTCATGCCGCCGTGGCACATCGATCGCACCATCGGTGTGCAGCAGTTCAAGAACGATCGCAGTCTCAGCGACGCGCAGGTGGCGACGATCGTGAATTGGGTGGACGCCGGGACACCACTGGGCGATCCGAAGGACATGCCGCCGGCCATCACATTCCCCGATCCCAATCGCTGGCAACTGGCCGAGAAACTGGGCGCGCCCGATCTCGTAATCCGGTCCAAGCCGTACACCCTGGCGCCGCGTACGCAGGACAAGTGGTACCGCCCGGTGGTCGAGACCGGGGTGACCGAGCCGCGCTGGGTGCGGGCCATCGAGGTCAAGCCGGTGCGTGCCAACGACCGCAAGATCGTGCATCATGTGCTGGCGTACCTGTTGCAGCCGGAAGACGGCGTGACGGGGCTGGCGAGCAGCGCGCACGACCATCAGTCGAATGCCGGCCTGTTCATGGAGTGGGCCGTGGGCAAGACCGGTCAGATCTTTCCGGAAGACGCGGGCAAGCTGATGCTCCCGGGTTCGCAGATTCGCTGGGAAGTCCACATGCATGCTATCGGCGAGGAGTTCAAGGACAGTCAGGTCGAGATGGCGGTGTACTTCTACCCGAAGGGATTTGTGCCGGCGCATCGCACCGTACTCCGGATGTTTGATTTGTCGCGCGGCGCCGATCTGGACATTCCGCCGAATGAAAAAACGATCACGCAGAATTTCTACGTGTTGCCGGCACCGGCGCGATTGGAAAACTTCCAGCCGCACATGCATATGCGTGGCAAGGCCATGTCGCTGGAGGCGGTGTATCCCGATGGACGCAAGGAAGTGCTGAGCGCCGTCAGTAATTTCCAGTGGAATTGGCACATCAACTACGTCTATTCCGCCGATGTGGCGCCGTTGCTTCCCAAGGGTACCATGCTGGCCTTCACGGCGTGGCACGACAATACTGCGGCCAACGTGAATAACCCGGATCCTTCGCAGTGGGTGGGATGGGGAGATCGCACGGTTGACGAGATGGCGCATAACTGGATTGATGTGACGTATCTCGAACAGAACGAGTTCGACAAGCTCGTTGCAGAACGCAAGGCCAAGACGGCGCGCAAGCCCATCCCGTAATTCGATGA
>JANOKE010000310.1:0-1863 GCA_031419135.1 Gemmatimonadaceae bacterium | reverse complement strand
CGACTTCACGAGCCGCGCTGGCGTTGTGGCAGCGTACGCGGCTATCCGAACCAGTTGATATGACGTTTCAAGGATGTTAAGCCACAGTCGTACTTTTTGTTGTTGCAGGCTCGCGTCGCGACCGAGTGCGGTTTGATCGGTGATCTGTCCGATGCGTCCGGCAGCGGCTTCCATGAGTGTCCGGAAGTCCGCGATGTGCTGAATCGCCGCAAGATCGCGGAGATCGCGATCAAGGTACGTGTCGAGATACGCGGCGTACCAGTCGGCGCGCGCGTCGTCGTCGGAAAGGTGGAGCGCTGGGGTCGGCATGCCGCCGCACCGGACCAACGCGCGCCAGTCGGGCGCTTGATCCGGAATTCCCTCGACCAGCGCATGCCACGCGGATGGCGGCGTGCTGAGCAGCTCCGTCCATCGCCCTGTCACGCCGAGCCCGAGTTGTTCGCGGCGAGTGAGCGGCCACAGCGTTGCGTACCCCGCGCGACCCGCGAGCGAGTCTGACACGCGACTCATCATCAGCAGATTCGCCGACCCCGTCACGAGAAACTTGCCGGGCTGGCGCTCTGGCCCCATGGCGTCCACCGCGCGCTTCAGTGCGAGCATCAGTTCGGGCTCGCGCTGAATTTCGTCGAGGACGAATTTCCCTGGACCACCCAGAATGGTGTCCGGATGGGCGAGGAGTTCGCGTCGTACCTCACTCTTGTCGAGGTTCAGCACCGTCCTCCCGTGAGCCAACAGAGGTTCGGCCAGCAGGGTGCTCTTGCCCGTCTGGCGCGCTCCGGTCACCACGACAACGGGATGCACGGTCATCGTCGCGCGGATACGGTCGACTGCCGCGCGCGGTACAACGTGTGGAGACGCTTGGTTTGGATCGGACATCATTTGATCGGTAAAGTGCGTTGGCGGTGATTGGAAGCCTGGCACAATCATGTGTAAAACACAAGAATGATGTGTGTTTTACACAAATATAATCAGTACATTGTATAAATCACCTTCCGGTCGCTCTTCCTCGAAACCGAGGCGAAAATCCGGGAGGCGTACCAGCAGAATCGGGTGTCCAAGCGAATAGAGCGACACCTGAGGGAAGTCGGGCATTGGCCGGCGGCGCTGGCCACTCGCCACACCGAGTAGTTTACACGCGTCTCAATCATCTCTCATCGCACCACTGATCATGCGCCGTCCGTTTGCTGCCTTCGCGGTTCCTGCGGCCCTGCTGCTGCTCCTTCCCGCTTCCATGCAGCGAGAGGATCCGCCCATGCGCGGCTTCACGCCGACGTCGGCCAAGACGCAACGTGAGTGGGAAACGAAGTTTCGCGCAATTCCCGATCCGTCGCGCATGCGCGAGGCCATGCGCCGACTTTCCGCGCGGCCGCATCATCTCGGCTCGCCGTACGGCAAGGACAACGCCGAATGGCTGCGCGCGCAATTCGCGTCGTACGGTTTCGACGCGCGCATCGAGCGCTTCGATGTGTTGTTCCCCACGCCCCGTGTTCGCGTGCTTGAACTCGTGTCGCCAACAAAGTTCACGGCGAAGCTCGAAGAACCGGCGCTCAAGGAAGATCCTACGTCCAATCAGAAGAGCGAGCAGCTCCCCACGTATAACGCATACTCGGCCGATGGTGATGTTACCGCACCGTTGGTGTACGTGAACTACGGGGTGCCGGCCGACTACGAACAGCTCGAACGGCGCGGTATTTCCGTGAAGGGCGCCATCGTCATCGCGCGCTACGGTGGCTCATGGCGCGGCATCAAGCCAAAGGTTGCCTATGAGCATGGCGCGGTGGGTGCGCTTATCTACTCCGATCCGCGCGACGATGGCTACTCCGAAGGCGAGACCTATCCGGCCGGACCGTATCGTCCCAAGGA
>JANOKE010000309.1:0-6891 GCA_031419135.1 Gemmatimonadaceae bacterium | reverse complement strand
GCGTCAGGGATGGTCCTCGTGCGCGGCGATGACCTTGGGGTGGCAGCGGTCAGACATTCAATCTGGTCCGCAGGAGGAACGCTCGTGGGCACGTTTACGCTGCCGCGAGATCAGATGGTATGTGGTTTCTCGGGCGACAAGCTGTGGTCGGTGGTTGACCGTGCGGATGGCTCTATGCATCTCGTGACTCAGCGGTTCGGGCAGCGTACTGACCCAAATCGGACCCCTTATGCGACCGGCGCGCGGTTTCGAGGCAGTGACCGATAGTCATTGAGTCCCTGCGCTCATGACGAAGTCGACTTCCGGCCCGTTGGAGGGGCGTGACGACCGCGTCGTCGGGCAAGCGAGCCCAGTCGTCAACCGGATCACGGAGATCCCCGTTCGCGGTTCCCATCAGGTATCCGTGATCAGGTTTCTCATCACTGATTTCGCAGTTCGTCCGCTGTCCGGTATCGCCGTTCACCTACGCGGTGCCCCTGCGTCAATCGCGCACTCACTCACAACACCCCCAGCCAGCTCTTCTCCGCCGCCCCGTACCCCGGAAAAATCCGGTCCAGCGACCCCGCCCCCAAATGCTTCGCCGCCAACTCACTGAACACACTGCGAAAATCCGTCGTCAACGCCAGATCGCGTCCCTCATACAATTGCTCCGGCGCCAATCCAGGCCACCGACCCATCACCGTGCGCGGCGTCTTGAGCGAACCACCAATCACAAACATCGCCCCCGCATGTCCATGATCGGTGCCGCCGGTGCCGTTCTGCCGCACCGTGCGACCAAACTCCGACATTGTCAGAATCATCACATCGTCCATGCGATCACCCAGATCGGCTACCAACGCCGCGATACTGGCCGAGAAATCACCCAGTCGCTGCGCCAGTTGTCCCTGCGCACCGCCCTGATTCACATGCGTATCCCAGCCACCGATATCGGCGAACGCCACTTCCAGCCCCACGCCCGCCTTGATCAGTTGCGCTATCGACAGTAACCGCTGACCAAACTGCGAGCGTGGGTACTCCACGCCCGCTGCCGGCTTGTACTGCTGCGGATTGGCTGCGCGCAGCACGCGCAAGGCCTCAAACATCTCGGTGCCACTGCCATGCACCATGTCGGCCGAACCGGTGCGATACAATGCTTCCAAGCGCTTCTCCGCTTCGCCGCCACTGGTGCGAATGGAAAACTCTTCAATAGTGTTCATGGCCACAGTCGCCGACGGGCCTTCGAGAATGCGTGGCATTTGCGTTGTCATGGCGACGGCGCGAAACGGCGTATTCACCGGCTTCTCGCCAACGGCGCACGCTTCGCACGTGCCTTTCACCGCCAGATATCTGTTCAGCCAGCCATCCGGCGTGCCCTTTCTGTCGGGCGTGCCGGTCTCCATGTAATCCTGCGCATCAAAATGCGATCGGGTGGAACTGGGACTGCCCACCGCATGAATAGGCGCCAGCAGTCCGCGATCCCACAACGGCTTAAATGGCGACAGCGCCGGATGCAGCCCGAAATATCCGTCCAGATCTATCGCACCCGCCGCACGCGTGACCCGCGCCGGCGAACCGATCGCCAACTGCGGCCGCGCCGCGTAGTAGTGCGCGTCACCAAACGGCACCACCACATTGAGTGCGTCGGCCGCCCCACGTTGGAACAGCACGATCAGCGTCTTCCCCCGCGCGGCCTGCGGTAAATCCATCGCCAACGCCGTGCGTCGCAAAAAACTTGGCGTGAGTCCCAACGTCACAAGGGACAATGCCCCGGACTTGAGAAAAACCCGTCGTTGCATCATTGGCTCCGTTGGGGTTCGATCGCCACTAGCGACGCTGAAATTCTGGAGCGCCGAGTGCGAGCCCGACGATCTGGGCGAGTCCCTGCGCCGGCGGCAACGTGCCGATGGCCTGGGCCAGCGTGGCACCCTTGGTGGGTTTCACCGCTTCCTTGCCTGCCGCCTTTTGCTGCTGGTTCATCGGTTGGCGGGCTTTGCGATTCGCGGCGCGACGTGCATTCATATCGCCGCTCGCGACACCAACGGCCATGGTCACCGACACCGTGTCGTCATCCATCAACAGCGAATCGACCCCCCCCCCGTTGCCTCGCGCCTGCAGAAACGGGTTTGTGCCGGTGAGCAACACCTGCCTCGTGTCGTTCGACGCCGCAACACCCAGCAATTCGCGAATCACCCCATCCACCTGCTGGTCGCGCGGCAGCGACGCCAGCGTTTTCGCGGCTGGCCAATCGATCAGTCGCACACCCGGTACGCGCCCCGATGCCACCGCCAGCCCAAAGTTGATGCGATTGAGAATTGAACCGGTGTTCATCCACGCATCACCGGTTTCGGGATATCCGTTTGGCGCCTGATGGCCGAAAATGGGCTGACCCAGGCGACTCACCAACTGCGTGGTGCGCGGTGTCGCATCGGCCGGCGCGTTCATGACCCGCAACGAACTCACCACCAGCTCGAACGGCGACTTGACCTTGGCCCGATAGGCCGCAGTCGCGAAAAACTCCGGACTGGTCACAATGGTCCGCACCACTTCGCGAATGTCGCCATCGGTATTGCGAAAGGTCGCGGTCGCGCGCTCCACCAACGCGGCCGGCGGCGTGTCGCTCACAAACCGTCGCGCCAACTTGGTGGCGATGAATTTTGCCGTCGACGGATGACGGGCCAGTAGATCCAGCACGGCCTCGCCTTCGTCTTCACCACGTCCTGCGGCAAACGTCTGGCCAAGAATCACCTTGGCGCCCGCGTCGTGTGTTTCCGCGCGGAACAGGAATGCGCCACCACTGGCACCGCGTGAGAGCGTCCAGCCCGTCAGCGCCCGCGCCACCTCAATGACATCCTGCTGCGTGTACCCGCCATCAACACCCAGCGTGTGCAGCTCCATCAGTTCCCGCGCGTAGTTCTCGTTCAGCCCGCGCTTGCGCTGCATGAGTTGAGCAAGCTGTGGGCGCTGCTGGGCCACCACGGCCGCGCGCCGCGCCGCCACACGCCGCTGCATGGGAGGAATCTGACGCAGCGTCGGACGGCCACTGTCGGCCACACTCTGCCAGTTGTCGAGGTAGTACAGCATGGCCGGACTCTTCGCCACTGCGCCCAGCAAGTCGCGAAACTTGCCCAACGTATGCGGACGAATGGTTTGCACGTCGTACTCAGGAAGGAAGTAGCGCGTACGGTCCTTGCCGGCGAACACGTTGAAGTGATTTTCCCAAAAGTCCACCATCACTTCATCAAGCTGTCGTTCGGATATCACCGCGCGTGCCACCCGACTGCTCGCGATCTCTCCCAAAAATGCGTACGACTGACGACCCTGGTCGCGCAGCTTCATGGAGTCGGTGGCGGAAATCTTGCCGCCGTTCTGCCGCGCCATCTGCGCCACTTGCACGCCCGGGGGCGGATACTGAGCGATAAGTTCTTCGCCAGACTTGCCCAGCGTTGTGAACTGGGCCACAAAGCGCTCGGTGGATTCGTCGCTGATTCGCGGCGGCTCAAGCTGCCGGGCAGTCCAAGCGTCAACACCGACCTCGCGAACAGCCGCGACGTCGCCCGGACGTGGACCGAACGCCAGCCGACTGAGTACGTGCTGTACTTGCTGGTCGGCGGTTTGCTCACGCTCCGCGATTTCAGTGGCGGAGGGCAGGCGCGCCGCTGCGTCGCTGGCACGACCGGTTCCGGCGTTCGAGGCACACCCCACCGTTGCCGCGATGGCGGCGCTGAAAAGGAAAGGGAGACGGAGTCGGAGCGACGGGGGCAATGTCATACGCATACGGCGCCTCAGAGCGTCAGCGGGTCAGGCATCTGGATACGCACCGTTGGACGGCCCCGTGCGTGGCTCGTTAACAGCGATTGCGTGAAGGTCGGATTCGCCCATGGCGCCCCACAGTACACCGATCTGTCACCTCATTGTACCGGCTGTATTACAAATTGGTTATCCGGTGACTTTCAACACGCCTCGCGCGGTTTCCCATGATAGTATCACTCGCGGTCGCCCAGGTGGGCGATGTCTGGCGGTCCACGACCGACACTCAGGGGTAACACGTTCGTACGGGGGAACTCGGGAGCTGACGGCCCGATTGTATCGTGTACGTTGCTGGCTGGTGGGGTCGAGAGTCCATTCCGTGAACGGCGCATGGAAGACAGTTCTCCTCACCTCGTGCATTTCTCAAACACAGGAGGTACCAGATGGACGTCCTCGTTCGACTCGAGGCTCGTCCGAGCGATTCGCCGGTGCTCGCGCACGTGAACTCGATTCCCGTGCTTCCCTTCGGCACCCGCTCTCGGCGTGAAGTGGTCACGCTGTACGGCGACGCCGATGTGCAGTCGCTGGCCTTGGCCCTCGCGGCTATCGTCGAAAGTGGGCGACAGGAAGCACCTCAATCTGGTGTCGTGCGACACCTCGGTGTGTGGCCTGACCGCGGAGCGGTTGGTGATTCGGCTTGGCGTGATGCAGCGACGGGCCGGTTGGTCACACGAAATCTCGATATTCCATTCCTGACCCTCCAGGCACGCGCTTCGGAGCTGCTCGGGGAATGTGGCCAGACACTTCGTCGGGTCGCAGCCGGACTGGCAATGCCAGACTGGCCGGAAGGTTCAGAACGCGCACTCAGTTTCTCGCTGTCCGATGCATCGGAAATCGGTGGCGGGGCCGGGAACACGTTCAGAGATGAAATCGGGGTAGAGAACTGGTTGGATTCGCTTCGGGAAGCCGATGCGTTCACCTTCGAAACGGAGAGCGAGTAAAGACCGCTACGTTGTCTGTCAGAAGTCGTCGGGCCGTGATCTACCAGATCGCGGCCCGATTGTATTTCGGCCCGAGGTCGAGCGCCTGTTGCGAAGGTGGTGACGGGGACGGAACTTCTTTCGTCCGACACCCTCTTTCCCGCATCCCGCCCGCCACATGTCGATCGACCCCATCTTCTGGCTGCTTGTCGCTCTTGGAGCCGTCTCCATTTTCCATGTGGTCACGCTGGTCGCGGCAATCATGTCCAAGCGTCGGCAAGTCGCTGCAGGAACCGGTGAACGCATCACGCCAACGCCCACCGGCATCGCCATTGGCTTCGTGACCGATTTCTGGGATACCCTTGGCATTGGCAGCTTCGCACCGACCACAGCCCTTTTTCGATTCTTCAAGACCGTGCCCGATGAACGCATTCCGGGCACACTCAATGTTGGGCACACCATCGCTACGCTCATTCAAGCCTACATCTTCATCCAGGCCGTGGAAGTCGACCCGAAAACGTTGATTTCCATGATCGCCGCGTCAACCGTGGGCGCTTGGCTCGGAGCGGGCGTGGTGTCGGGCTGGCCTCGTCAACGCATTCAGCAGGGGATGGGTATCTGTCTGTTCATTGCCGCACTGCTGCTGCTGGCGAAAGCACTTGGCATTGCGCCTGGCGCCGGCGAAGCCACTGGGGTGGAGGGCGCGAAGCTGGCAGTTGCGGTAGTCGGCAACTTCATCTTGGGCGCCCTGATGACGTTGGGGATTGGTCTCTACGGCCCTTGCCTCATTCTCGTCAGTCTGCTGGGCATGAATCCGAAAGCCGCCTTCCCCATCATGATGGGCTCATGCGCGTTCCTCATGCCGGTGGCCAGCGCCCGGTTCGCCAAAACCGGTCGATTTGATCTCAAAGCGGCGTTAGGACTGATCATCGGCGGCGCACCCGCGGTGCTCATCGCGGCGCTTATCGTGAAAGCCTTGCCGCTGGAATACGTGTTGTGGCTGGTGGTGGTCGTGGTGCTGTATACCTCGATAACCATGCTGCGGTCGGCGCGGGTGGCTCCAGTTCCGGTGCCGGAAGCACCCTGAAGCGTTCCGCGTGGGCGGCGGAAGGCCCGACCTCGACGCCGCCATTTCAGCGAGGTCCCCTTGCCGCACTCCGTTCCCGGGCGCACGCTATGGATGGTGGCCCGCTTGGGTTACCTACGGTCCTCACCTCGGGGGGCCGACATGTACGCGCACCCATCTTGCGAGCCACACGGTGGCCCGCCCAACGCGCGCTTTCCGGCGCGTGGAGGGAACGATGCGAGACTACGATAGCGCAGGTATCCGAAACATTGCCGTAGTTGGCCACGGAGCGAGTGGCAAGACCAATCTGGTTGATGCGCTCTGTTTTGCGGCCGGCTCCGGCAAACGCCGCGGGACAATCAAAGACGGTACCACGCTCACCGACCATCTTCCCGAAGAAATCGAACGGGGGTACTCGATCTCACTCGGTTGTGCGTACCTCGAGTGGATGGGCAGCAAGGTCAATCTCATTGACACGCCGGGTTCGCTGGATTTCCAGGGCGATGCGCTGGCTGGTCTCACGGCGGCCGATGGGGCCCTCTGTGTTATCGGTGGGGCCAGTGGTGTCGAAGTGGGCACCGAACGGATGTTTCGTGCCGCCGTTGCCCGACAGGATCCAGTGCTGTTTGTGGTCTCCATGATGGACAAGGAACACGCCGACTTCGATCGCGTGTATGCGCAGATCAAGGAGCGGCTGTCCAGCAAGGTGATTCCCGTTGAAGTCCCCATTGGTGCCGGCGCCACGTTCCGGGGCGTGATCAACCTGTTCACGCAACGCGCATACATGTACACGAGCGGCGCAAAAGGCGAGTTCGTGGAGGCCGACATTCCGGCGGAATGCCTCGACCGGTACGAGCGCTACCGACAGGAGTTGATCGAGGCGATCAGCGCCACCGACGACACACTGCTGGAGAAGTATCTCGATGGCGGCGAGATCGATCGGGACAGTGCGATCCACGGCATGAAGGAAGCCATGAAGCGCATGGATCTGTTTCCGCTATTCGCGGTGTCCTCCGACAGCATGATTGGCGTGCGCGCCTTGCTCACCGAATTGGTGCAGCTCATGCCCAACGCGTACGAAATGGAGGAGTTGCACGCGCTCACCGGCGCCGAAGGTCA
>JANOKE010000308.1:0-4959 GCA_031419135.1 Gemmatimonadaceae bacterium | reverse complement strand
CGCGCGCGGCACCGACGGGCTGGGGAAATCATGCACGGCGACCTGCTCTGGCGTCTTGGCCTTCCGCCACTGCTGGCCCGCGTTCCGGTAATTGCCGAGGAGTTCCTTCGTCTTGGTATCGAACGAAATAACCGACCCTTCGCCCGGAGCGCCGCGCCGACCGCCGCGTTGATGAACTTGAATTGCGCGTCGCGATCCGGGTGATCGGCGCCTTCCTGCGTTTTCCGGTTCGCGCAGGCCTTTCGTGATGGTTACGCGCGACAAGCCACAGGCGCGACTCACCACCGAAACGCCGCCCCGCCCGAGCTGCCGCGCTTCGCTCGCGGCAGACAATCGGCGCGCCCGTTCGTCCAGATGCGGCCACAGGCGGGTGATCTTCTCTTGCAGCGCGCGCACGGAACTCATGCAGGGATGATAACTGCACGAGCGTCATATGTAAAAGCTATTTACTGACGACGCCATTTAGTGGCTATTCGTCATGCACAATCTTACACGCATCCCTGCGCGTTCAAGACGTCGGCTCGCGACTGGGAACTTCAACTCCCACGATTGCCGCGCCGACCTGAAGGTAATTCAAGGCCAGCGAGGTGCAGGAGACTCCGCAAGAGGTGGGCACTCAGCTCGGACCAATGAACTCCGGCGTTACGAAGTCGTCCCGCATTCGAAACGCTGAAGATGATCCGGATTCGACAAGGCAGTCAAGGACGAACAGCACAGCGTCTCGGATGCGATCGTCGCCCTTTATTTCGACCGGTCGTCCATAGACGAAGCGTTGTAGTAGAACCTCGAGCGTAAAGATGGTGTCCGACTTGGCGAGCATCTTCGGACGTTCGCCGCGCTGCAGGGCAAGCGAGATGCGCGCGAAGGCGTCCGGCAGTGAGCGCTCGCCGATGTGATAGAGAAACCTGGCATAAATGTCGAGAACGACGGACGTCGGCGGCAGTGCGTCGAACAGAGAGTGTACGAGATCCGCATGTCCATCGAGATGGCGCCAATGCCGAACGTTCTCTTTCCAATTCAACGTCAGAAAGACCGCCGACAGCAAGGTCTTTCCGTCTGGGTGCCTGTCCGTGTCCATACGTGAAACCCACGTCGCACGCTGGACGGCATCCGCCATCAGACTCCACAGGAACCAGTACCTCGGCGTGTTCGGGTTGCTGTCCTGCAGGCCGGTCAATCCCTCCATGACGGACTGAAGGTCGTGGGAGTGGCGGTCAACGGCATTGAGCAGCGGTGCGAGCACCTGCTGTGCTGCTTCCAGTAGCGTGCGCATCAGGAATTCTTGAATGCGCTGGGACACTTCGGATTCTGTATGGTAATTCCTCTGGCCCCCGCCACGGCGGTCGTCGTTGGATGCCCACCAGTCCGCGAGCGTACGGCTCGCGCGAATGAAAGCGGTAATCGCGATCGGATCCTGCGGCACGCGTCCCAAGATCACGAGCATGCGCTTGAGCGCATCCGCGCCGAAGCGATCGGAGATGTCGAGCGTTACGTGAGCATCCTCGGCAATTGCTCCGTCCTCCCAGAACCGCGCGCGGATCTCCGCAGAGGCTTCCGCCATGATCTCGCGCAGGTCCCGGCGCTCACGATAGGAAAACTCACGCTCGGCGTCTTGCGCCCTGTCGATGATGGTGGCTTCGGCGGCAATCGCGTTGATGCAACGCAGCGCGAGCGCGCGATCGCTGACCCAGACGATGTCGTCGATGCTCAACGTCGCATACGACTTCACCTGCTCCACGGGGTGCGTGAGGGCGGCGGCAAAGGCGGTCCTCACCCGTTCGGTGCGCGTTGGATCGAGCGGCTTGCGCAGGAGCGTCGCCAGCACTAAGGCGCAGACTCTGTCTGCCGCCATGGAGTTGTTCCCGACGCGCTCCATGTGATCCGCATCTTCGGTGTGCCGCAGAACTTCCACGCACACCGTATCGACGCACCACTCTCGTTGCGTCGGGCTCATGTCGTCCCATCTGTCGCGGACGCAGACGGCGGCAACAAAACCAGACGCCTGACGGCTGCCGTCATTCTGTCCGTCCTCGGGGTCCATCGCCTGCGCTTCGGCGATCTTCGCCGCCCACTGAGAGGGGTCGTACTTGTCGGTTTCGTTCCGCCACGTCTGGATGCCCCACATCAGCACGCCAAGCCGCGCTTTCATGGCCGCCAGACGCGAAGCGCCCTCATCGACCATCGCCTGCACGTCGGCCTCCGGTGGCCTCGGATCGAGGCGGACGTAGCGCCTTGGCGGATCGCCCGGCTTTGCTTCTGCATCAGGAATCTCGGTCCCCGATGTTTCGGAAACGGTATATTGGCGTAAATCCATGCGATGGATGGCGAGGCGCCATAAGCGGTCGTCTTGGTCCTGTTGCTCCTTAGATGGCAACGCAGCGAGATGGCGGTCGATAAGCGCTTGGACCCGTGGCGCGAACGGCCCCACTTGAAGATTGGCGACCGCCGCTTCGAGATCGTTTTGGCGGTGCGGCAAAGCGTTCGCTCGCTTGCGTTCCATCTCATACACCTGATGATCGGCGAGCAACGTCGGAAACATGCCGGACATCTGCTGCTCGCCCGCCACCCGGCTGCGGTCCACCTCGATGTAATCGCGAACGCTGAGCAGCACGAGTAGAGCTTCCTCGGCGACGTGCGGATATGCAGTCGCCACGCTGGCGACGACAGCTGCGAGCGCGGCGTTGTCGCTGCGACGGAGGATGTCGACGAGAATACCGTCCAGCAATTCGGGCTTCTGCTTTCCGACCTCGAGCAGAGAGGTCTCAAGTGCCATCAGCATCGATTCGAGCGGATACGGTCCGACGGTCATGCCGCGGTAGAGGCACCAGAGGCGACCGTTGGTCCACTGTTTGCGCGTGGTGCCGTCTGCGAAGGTGAGTTCCACTTCCCAGGCTTCCTCGAGACGGTTGTCAAGACGTGGGTCAGCGTACCAGTCTGCGCTGTGGTTGAAAACTTTGATGTAGAAGTCGAGGGCCTTCTCCGTGTGATAACGCAGCAACTGGGCCCACGGGCCGCGTAGCGCGCTCGGCGGGAAAGAGTAGTGGCGCAATCCTTCCTTGATCCCGAAGTACAAGTCGATGTCGATGGAACTGGCCCCGAAGCGGCTCCCGTCGCCTATGTCCTCCTCCGAGGCGAGCAGATAGTCTCCACCGACGGAGATGACGACGTCAGGCAGATCGCGCGCGGCCGGCATACCTTCGATGCCTGCGTAGATGAGCTCCTGCAAGTCGTCCGCGATAACGTCGCGGCGTTCTCCCTCCTCGATTTGGCCGCGCAGCGCCCTCTCGAAACGCACGGCGTCGGCCCTAGGGATTTTCGCGATGACCTTGAGCGCGCGCTTGCGTGGCTCGGCGCCTCCGTAGCCACGCAGGCCATCGAGGAGCCAGTAGGCGATGTCGGCGACATCTTCGGCGCTCTCAAGATCGGGCGCCCACCAACTCACGCCGCGCACCGCATCCTCCACAAGTCCCAGCAGGAGGGCTCGCTCGTGGTCCGCGAAGACGGCAAGATTGAGACGAACGAGCCTAAGCACGGCTGGCCACGCGGAGCCGTCTGGCACGTTGAGGATCGATCCCTGTCCGACCAGGCCGGTGAGCCAGTCTGGTGTCGTCACGCACGCCACCCGCAACAGATGAATGACGCGCTTGAGAAGAGTGCGGTCATTCGCAAGCATTTGCGCCTCGTGGATTGCGAGGAAGTCGGGCGCTGACGGCGCCTTGAGCAAGGACACGAGCGTGTCGTCGCGGAACTGCACGCTGATTTCGCTTTCCGACACGGCCGCGTGAAACAGGCGATCAGCAGCCGCCGCATCGCGCTCGACGAGTTCGGCCACCCATTTGCGGTAAGTGCGCCGCACGGCGGGATGCGTTCCGATGGCGTCGGACAGCGTCTTGAACGATACGTCAGAAAGGTGCTGCTCCTCGAGCCATTGCAGGATCGCCCAGTCCTCGAGGACGTCGTGGGCCGTCGCCACGAGCGACGGATTATCGTCGGACGACGTGATGAGTGAGTCGCCGCGCAGCGACTCGACCACGGCAGCATCGAGGCCGGTCGCAGGAACATAGGGGGAGAGCGCCCGCGCGCGTTGCACTGCGATGATCTGGAGCACCTCTTCGCGCTGCCGACCTCTGGCGGGCGCGACACGCTGGCCGCTGCGCACGATTTCACGCCAGAAGAGCGAACGGAATTCGCGTTCGGTGCGCGGAAGTGCTTTCTCCGTGGACCACGAGATCTCGAGTGCCTTGTCGAGAACAAAGGGGTTGCGCAGAAAGTTGCGCAATGCCGGGCTCTTGAGAGGAATAGCGAGCGCCGGATACGCGACTTCCACCGCTATGAGCTCGGCGTCATCGAGAGGCGGTACACGGATGATCGTGTGGTTGACGCCATACGGCTGCAGGAAGCTCGCGCGCACCTGCTCGGCCGAGTAGTCGCGACACGTGAGCACGATGCGCAGACCACTGTCGTCTGCGGCCAGCGTCATGAGGTCTGCGAACGCGTCGCGCGTTGTCTTCTCAAGCAGGCGTTCGACACTCTCGACGAGGACGACCTTGCGATCCTGCGCGCCGAGAATGCGGCGAAGTCTCGCCCAGTTCGCAGGCACCTGCGCGGCGGCCAATGTGCCGTCCAGATGCGCCTGAGCGAATTCCTCGACACGGAAGGCAAATCGAAAATGATCCAAGGCGAGTACGCCGACGGCGTCCTTGGCCACGACGGATTTACCGCTGCCGGTCGGACCTGAGACGTAATGCCCATCCGCAGAGTGTTACGGTGATGTATCCGTGGCATCCGTTGTCGGGCCAAGAGATGATGGTGTGCGGCGGCATGTCGCATCTGGGCGTGGCGAGTTACCTGATCATGCTACCGGACGGCACCCTGTGCGGGCTGCCGATCTGGATGACCGAGGCGCGTGCGGCCCGCGACGCGGTGATCCGCGACAACGGGCTGGCGTCGCGGCCGGCG
>JANOKE010000307.1:0-1089 GCA_031419135.1 Gemmatimonadaceae bacterium | reverse complement strand
ACTTCACGAATTTTGCCCAGCAGCCCCGAGTTGATGATCTCGCTGATTCGATGCGACCCTTCCATCGAGTGGCCTTGATTGCCCATCTGCGTGGCCAGACCCGGGTTCGCCGCCGCCGCCTTGGCCAGCAGGCGCGTCTCGTACACCGAGTAGGCCAACGGCTTCTGCACGTACACATGTTTGCCCAGCGCCATCGCCGCCAAGGCGATCGTGGCATGCATGTGATCGGGCGTCGCGATCAATACCGCATCAATGTCCTTCTGCTCGAGCATCTTGCGGTAGTCATCGTATTTCGTCGCCTTCGTGTAAGCCTCTCCCAACTGCACGTTCTGCGGCGTGGGTTCTCCTGTGCGAGGCTTGAGCCGACCCTGCAGCGACCGTTCGACGTACGGGAAATCCACGTCGCAGATGGCCACGATATTTTCGGAGAGCAATTGCGACATATTGGTCATGCCCATGCCGCCAATACCAACCATCGCGATGTTCAGTTTGGCGCTGGGGGGGCGGTAACCGGGGCCACCCAACACCGCGCGCGGCACAATCATCGCGCCCAAGGCAAGCGTGGTGGAGCCGGCCACGAAATCACGGCGCGAGACGGGAGAGGACATGGGATCGCAGAGAGGGGAGGGAGTGCTTCGCCCTCTACTCTACGCGTGGTCCACCCCTCCCGCCAGCCGTCACTGTTTTCGTCGAACCCCAAACGGCGGCACAGCGATGCCGAACACCGGACGAACTACGATACCGGCAATGCGATTGTAGGGCACAGTGGTACTGCGATACTGCGATACCGGATACCGGACGAACTACGATACCGGCAATGGGATTACCGGACTGCAGATACCGGATAGTTGCAACGACATCGGATCTCGGCTGTTTTCTCCTGTCCGCCATCCGGTATCCCATCGCTGTTATCGTTCTCCATCCGGTCTCCGGTATCGTGGTTGGTCCGGCAACCCCCGAACCCCGAACGACGGCACAGCGATGCCGGACACCGGACGAACTACGATACCGACAATGCGATTGTAAGGCGCAGTGGTACTGCGATACCGGATACCGGACGAACTACGATACCGGCAATGGGATACCGGA
>JANOKE010000306.1:0-1193 GCA_031419135.1 Gemmatimonadaceae bacterium | reverse complement strand
CAACCTCGGCGCAGTCTGTTGTTTCGCGTCCCGCACCGACATGGCGACTGGTCGAGGACCTGCGTATTGGCGACGACGCGGAGGGCCCCACACTCTTCGGTGAAATCCGAGGACTCGTCAGCACGAAGTCTGGCAATATCTTCGTGCTCGACTACAAGGCGATGCAACTGCGAGTATTTGACGCACGCGGACGATTCGTGCGACTCGCCGCACGTCGAGGCCATGGTCCGGGTGAGATCGCGGGGCCCAATGGACTTGCGCTCGGCAACGACGACGTGGTCGTGGTGAGTGACCCAGGTAACGGCCGATTCTCGTACTACTCGGCCGACGGGAAGTACCTGCGGCAGGTAATGATTCCCATTACCGGTTACGGCGACTACTGGCATGGTCGAATCGACGCCGCCGGACGCATTGTCGACTTTCCGGTGCGCGTGCCATCCGGTGGCAACGACCCACGCACCGGCTATCAGAACACCATCGAAAAGGCACGTCGCATTCGACCTGACGGGACGGCCGACACGGTGGCGTTTCCACAGTGCGCACCAGAACCGCCAATGCTCGTGTACCGCATGCGCAGCGGCCACGCGACGTCCCAGACGATCCCCTTTTCACCGCACTCGCAAACCGTCGTCTCACGACAAGGCGCTGTGTGGTGCACACCGAGCGCGGAATATCGACTCTCGGTCGGTGTCCTGGCGGGCGCGATGCGCGAGGTCGTGCACGTGAACGCACTACCGCTCGCGGTCGGCGTGGTCGAACGCGCCGCAGCGCTCGCGTTTCTCGACAGCTTCGCGATCAAACACCAACTGACCCTCGTCACCGGCGATCCAAAGGCCGTGCCGAAAACTCAACCCGTGATCAGTCGCCTCTTCGCCGACGACGACGGACGCGCCTGGGTCGTCCGGAGCGACCTCTCGAAGATATCACTCGCGATGGATGTGTTTGCGCCGACCGGCCAGCAGCTCGCGCAGCTGCGCGGTACTTACTCGTTGGGTTACGTGGTGCAGATCGGCTCATTGGCACTGCTCACCGCGATCGACAATGCCGATGGTGTACCGGTGGTGGTACGCTATCGAATCGTGCGGTAGGCATTTGGTCTCAGCGTACCCGGCGAGCGTCGTCGCATTGGCAGGGATCCCACCACTCGCACTCACTCAGTACCGGAATGCGTACTGCAACTTCACCAACAGCTG
>JANOKE010000305.1:0-1044 GCA_031419135.1 Gemmatimonadaceae bacterium | reverse complement strand
CAATCTGGTGATCACCGGCACCGGCGCGCACACACTGATATTCACGTCAGGCGCACTGACAGCGGCCACCTCGGCCAGCTTTACCGTCGCGCCAAGTGCACCCACGCAACTGGCCGTCACCACGCAACCGGGTGGCGCCGTGTCGGGCGCGGTGTTCACCACCCAACCCGTCATCGCGATTCGTGATGCAGGCAATAATCTCACCACCAGCACCGCGTCGGTAACGGTCGCGATCGCCATCGGCAGCGGCACACTGAGTGGCACGACCACCGTGACGGCCGTGAACGGTGTGGCGACATTCACCAATCTGGTAATCACCGGAACCGGTGCGCACACCCTCACCTTCACGTCAGGCACGCTCACCTCTGCCACGTCGGGCAGCTTCACCGTGACCGCGGGCGCGCCCACGCAACTCGCAATGGTCACGCAACCCAGCGGCGCCGTGTCGGGTGCCGCGTTTACCACGCAACCCGCGGTCGAACTGCGCGATGCCACCAATGCCGTGGTGTTGCAGAGTGGCGTGACCGTAACCGTCGCGAAGTCAAGCGGCACCGGGACGCTCAGCGGAACGCTGACGGCAGTGACCAACACTGCAGGCAGGGCAACGTTTACCAACCTGGTGCTCACGGGTACCGGCGCGTATACCCTGAGCTTCAGCGCGGCCGGACTCACAAGCGCCACGAGTGCGAGTTTCACGCTGTCGGAGGCGGACTTGGTGGCCGGCGTGGTAACGGTCACGCCCACCAATCCGCTCACAACGCAAACCATCGCGCTGAGTGCCGGCGTGAGTAATACAGGAAATGCACCAGCGGCAATCGTAGCGTGGCAGCTCAAGATCGACGGCGCCGTGGTAAGCAGCGGAACAATTCCCAGCCTCGCCGCTGGGGCCAGCACGACCGTGAGCGCGAGTAACCTTGGCCCGTTCGCGCAAGGCAGTCACACCGCACAATTGGTACTGGATCCCGCAAACGCGATTATGGAGAGCAATGAGGGGAACAATTTGAGCAGTCAGGCGTTCACGTCGAGCCTGCCCCAAACTGTGGA
>JANOKE010000304.1:0-2062 GCA_031419135.1 Gemmatimonadaceae bacterium | reverse complement strand
GCCGCCGCGAAGCTTGCGCGCCGCGGCGGTTCCGCACCCACCGGTTCGTCACGTTCGTCGGCGTCCAAGCCAGCCGCTCGGCCGGCACCCAAAGCGTCGCCGTATGCCGAGTCGAAGCCGACGGGTGCGCCAAGTCGTGGCGCGTCGGGCTCCGGCACGGGTTCGTCGGCGCGCCGCGGGCCGCGTCGACCGGGTCGTGACTGAGCACCGGTCCGTCTCCCGTCTCCCGTCTCCCTTCTCCCGTCTTCTTAGCTCAACCCCTCAATCCGCCCATCTGCCGCCAACCTCATCCCTTCGGCGGCCGGCGTTTTCGACAAACCTGGCATCGTCATGATGTCGCCGCATTTTGCCACCACAAATCCAGCGCCGGCTGAGCCGTACACTTCGTTCACGGTTAGTCGGAATCCCTTTGGCGTTCCGAGGCGCGTGGCATCGTCGGTGAGCGAGTACTGCGTTTTTGCGATGCACACCGGTGTGCTGCCCATACCAATCGATTCGAGATAGTCTATGGCGCGCTGCGCGATTGGCGTGACGTCCACGCCATCGGCACCATAGACGCGTGTGGCGATGGTGTCGAGTTTCCGGCGAATCGACATCGACGCATCGTATAGCGGCTTGAAATCGGCGGTCCCTTCAGCCAACAGTCGCAATACTTCATGCGCGAGTGCTTCGCCGCCCTCACCGCCTTTGGCCCACACATCGCACATCGTCACGGCGGTGCCATGCTGTGACGCGTAGTCCATCACCGTCGCCAGCTCGGCGTCGGTATCGGTGAGCCGACGGTTTACTGCCACAACAACCGGTACACCGAACTGGCGCACGTTGGCGACGTGGTGCGCCAGGTGTGGCAGTCCCCGCTCCAGCGCGCCGAGATCTTCCTGTTCGAGTGCGCTCTTCGCCAATCCGCCTTGCATTTTGAGTGAGCGCACGGTGGCCACGAGCACGGCCGCCTCGGGTCGCAATCCGCCGGCTCGGCATTTGATGTCAAAGAATTTCTCGGCACCCAAGTCCGATCCAAAGCCCGCTTCGGTGACCACGATGTCGCCAAGCGCGAGCGCGCTGCGGGTGGCGACAAGACTGTTGCACCCGTGCGCGATATTGCCGAAGGGTCCGGCGTGAATGAGCGCGGGGCCACCCTCCAGCGTTTGCACGAGGTTGGGACGCAGTGCGTCTTTGAGCAGCAGCGTCATGGCACCCGTGGCCCCAAGATCGCGCGCACGGACAGGTTGCCTGGCACTGCCCACGGTGGCACCCACCATGATATCGCCGAGGCGCTGCTCCAGATCGGCCGCGCTGGAGGCCAGCGCGACGATAGCCATGATCTCACTGGCGGGAATGATCACCCAGCGTTCTTCGCGCACCGGGCCGTTGCCCGTGCCCACGCCGACGATGGCCGCCCGAAGTGCACGGTCGTTCATGTCGATCGTGCGCGGCCAGGTGATTCGCTTCACGTCGAGCCCGAGCGCATTGCCGTGGAACAAGTGATTGTCCAGCAGCGCCGACAGCAGCGCGTGGGCGCTCGCGATGGCGTGAAAATCTCCTGTGAAATGGAGATTGATGTCGTCCATGGGCAGGACTTGCGAGTACCCGCCGCCGGCCGCGCCACCCTTCATACCGAATACCGGTCCGAGGCTGGGTTCACGCATGCACAGGATGGCGTTCCGTCCGAGACGGCGCAGCGCCTGGGAGAGCCCCACACTGACCGTGCTCTTGCCTTCGCCCGCCGGTGTTGGACTGATGGCGGTGACGAGCACGAGCTTTCCCTTTGCAGGCCGGGCGGCAAGTTCGAGGGGCAGCTTGGCCTTGTAGCGCCCGTACTGATCGATGTCGTCGGCAGCCAGGCCCAAGTCGCCGGCGACGTCAGTGATCGGTCGCATTTTCGCGGATTGCGCGATTTCGATATCGGTGGGCATTCGAGTTTTGTCGAACGACGACATTGCGGCAGGATCCGTGAGATAGGCTGGAAGGGCGAACGCACAGCAGGAGCGGGACAATCTCGTATGGTCGCAGCGCTCCCGCGAGACGCTTCCGGGGTGCAACTTGTGACATGCGTGTTACTGCC
>JANOKE010000303.1:0-1766 GCA_031419135.1 Gemmatimonadaceae bacterium | reverse complement strand
GGTTGTCGCGAAGCAGTGCGGTTTCGATGTGGCGATTGTTGGCGCGTACGCTCCAGTCGCCGAGGTAGCTGTAGCGGAGGCTGTCGGGGTGCGTTGGGTCGGTGAAGAGGGCGACCACGCGGTCCTGGGTGGCGCGTTCGGAGCGGGGGCCACTCACTCGGCAACCTCCCAGCGACCGCCCTTGTCGGGCCCGACGCGCTTCAGCTTTCCCGTTTCCACCAACTTCGCGACGGCCCGTTCAACGGTTCGGCTGGACTTACCGATCTTCGCGGCAATGTCACCGAGACTCGAACTGGGCTGGCTCGACAACAGCGACAGGATTTTCTCCGACATTTTCTCCGACATTTTCTCCGACATTTTCACCGGCGTTTTCACCGGCGTTTTCACCGGCGTTTCTACCGGCGTTTCTACCGGCGTTTCCCCACCCACGTCAGGGGTGACTTCGGGGGTGACTTCGGGGGTGACTTCCGGGGTCGCTGATCCCTCGATGAGGTTCAGGTATACGCGGGAGAACAAAAAACTGGCCCACAGCCCCGTCTCCTCATATGTGAGGACGGGCTCCGGGAAACCAGCCGCGCGACAAGCGGCGCACATCCGCTCGATTCCGCGCCCCCACGCTTCGATCTCTCCGGCGCGAAAGAACACATTGGCCAGATCCGGATTGAACGGGTGTGACGCGTGTTTCTGCTTCAGCTTCTCGACGGTCCACGATAGCCGGAAGTTGGCCCGGGTTCCAGATCATTAGCCTGTCCGCGTAAACACTGATCTGCACGGGAATCCCTGTGCTGTAGTCTTTGTGAATGATGGCGTTCAGCAGCGCCTCACGAAGAGCAGCGTCGGGAATCGGATAGATCTCCACGCGCTGGATGCCCTGATACGTAATCGCGGCCTTGAGATACTTCGCGCGCAGCCGTTCGAATCCTGTTGGGCAACACTTCCAGCAGCTTCGCGGCATCTGGGATGCCGACGACGTGCCCATCGTCATTGCGCCCGATCACCAACACGCCGCCCTCGGCGTTCGCAAAGCCAGAGACCCAGCGCAGGCGATCATCGCGCCAAGACTCTTTCCACTCAGTGTGTTGGGATTCCTTCATACCAGTCGCGTGCGGCCGGTAAGCAGTTCCTGCATCATCGCCTGCTTGAGGTTGTCGGGGTGTGTGGGGTCGGTGAAGAGGGCCACCACGCGGTCTTGGGTGGCGCGCTCGGAGCGTGGTTGGGGACTCATGAGATTACGTCCCAGTGTCCGCCCTTCTGTGAGCCACACGGCGCAGCGTCCCGGCCTGTATCAGCTTTGCGCTGGCCATTTCGACGGCGCGCACTGTTCGCCCCACGCTGTCGGCGGCCTCTGCCAGCGTCATCTCTGGATTCTCTTTCGAGAGATCCAAGGGACCCGGAGAATTCAAGGTGACTGGCGCCCTTCGGGATGACAATCGGTGGCGCAAGGGCGAACCTGTTGCCGAACTGGTCGCTGATGTACTTGATGAACAGCATGAACAGGACGCAGTCCTTGTACTGACTGGCGTCCATGCCTCCGCGGAGTTGGTCGCAGGAGGCCCAGAGGGAGGCGTAGAGATCGGACTTCCTTATGGCCATGAAGTTCTCACACTTGCGGACAGGACAGACATCGCACTCCCCCAATCTACGTGAGAACGCGAAGTCCGCTTTGGCTGCACCAGCTACCGAACAATCCTCGCGCGCAGCGCCGAATCGACTACGCTGCACTTCCCATGCGCCGTACACAGCGTACGCCAGCGCACGCCCGTCGA
>JANOKE010000302.1:0-3725 GCA_031419135.1 Gemmatimonadaceae bacterium | reverse complement strand
TCCCCGTGCTGCGTCATCGCATTCTCACCAACTTTGCGGCAGACGCCGATGGCGTGTCGTCGGAACCCATTATCGACGCACTCCTGGCGCACATTGCGCCACCGTCCAGCGCGTTGCCCGGCTAGCGCGCACAACGGCGCGCGTGACTTCCCCAGCCTACGGTCCGTTGCTTGACGCGTTGCGCGGCGTGCGCTGGCCCGCGCGACGCGCCGTCGGCGCAGCGCTGCCGGGTGCACATCGCAGTCTTCAACGCGGAACGTCGGGCGAGTTCACCGAGTACCGTCTGTATCGGCAAGGCGACGACCCGCGACAATTGGATTGGAAACTGCTCGGTCGGAGCGATCGCGCGTTCGTGCGACTCACCGACGATCGCGCGTTGCTGCCCACGTGGATCGTGGTCGACGCATCGGCCAGCATGAATTTCCCTTTGCTCGACCCGTTGCCATCCGATCGTCACACGAAGTGGTCTATCGCCTGTACGCTGGCCGTGGGGTTGGCTGCTGTGGCAATCGCCTCGGGCGACCCTGTCGGCCTGATTGTCGCGGGACGGGCCGGGCCAGTCCGACTGGCTGCGCGCACACGACGGGGAACGGTGGGTGAGTTGGCGCGCCTGCTTGACCGCACCGTAGTTGGCGCCGAGACGCCGTTGGCGCCGTTGCTCACGACGCTGCCCCCAATGGCACGCGTGGTGGTGATCTCCGACTTGTTGGGCGACTGCGATGCCCTGTTGCGTACCGCATCACAACGAACGGTCGCGGGCGGCATTGTGGAGTGTGTGCATGTGGTGGCCTCGGAAGAACTCGCGCTGCCCGATGGCACACATCTGGCCCGTGATCCCGAAACGCCGGGCCTGTCGCGCGCGATGGACCATCGCGCGCAGGTGGAGTACCGCACGCGCTTTGACGCGTTTCGCGCCGACTGCGCATCGCGTTGGCGGGCCACGGGCGCCGGCTATGTCGAGGTGGTCTCACACATGCCGGTACCGCGCATGGTGCGACAGATCGCGTCGGGATCGGGACGCGGATCGACCGGTGACGACCGTTCCCGTGAACGGTCCGTGCCGGAGCGTCGATGATTGCACTCACGTTACCGTGGGTGTTCGGTCTGGCGATTGCTGGTGCGCTCGCGATTGCCGCGTTGCATCTGCTGTCGGTGCAACGCCCGCCGGAACTGCTGTTACCCACCGCACGATTCCTTCCCGATCGCGTGGTGCGCGCCGTCTCGCGGACCAGACGTCCCAGCGATCGGTGGCTGTTGCTGTTGCGCATCGTTGCGTTGCTGATTGCCGGTCTGGCCGCCGCCGGACCACACTGGCGCTCTGCCTCGGTCACCCGCGTGGTGCTGGTGGTGCGCGACCGCGGCGTGACGGACGATTCTGCGGCGCTTCGCACACTCGTGATGCGCTCGAACGACCGGGTCCCGAGTGCGGCGCCTGTCGTGCATGCTGAGGGGAACGAAGACGCGGAAGCGATCGAGAATCCCACTTCGCTGTTCCCGCTGGCGTGGCGCACCGCCGCTCGCCTGGCTGTGGCCGACGCCGCCATCGATTCGTTCGACCTGCACCTCGTGTTGTCGCACGCTCCCGACGGTCACGACGCGGGGCTGACCGCGTGGCGTGAAAGCTGGCCAGGTCGCGTTATCGTGTATCATCCCGCGTCGCGCAGCGTAGCGCGGCGTGTGATGGTCGTGGCCATGGACAGTATTGCATCGAACGCGAGCGAAGATGACGCCGTGCGCAGTGCATTCACCTGGCACGCCGCGCGTAATGTGCTCACGACGGTGGAGGACGACGCTACGGCACGCGGAGAGGCGAGTGACGTCGATACGGTTGGCTTGGCGCGCGCTGATGATGCGCCACCCATGTCGAGCCCGGGCTCGGCATTGCGTGTGCGCGTGTATTGGCCCCTGCGTGGCATACCAACCGGATGGCGCGCGATGCCTGCCGCCGATTCCGCATCGGCGCTGGTGGTGTCCGGACACGCGCTCATGGGACCGTGGCCCGTGACGGCCGTTCCGGACACGTCAGCACCCGGGAGGGCGATCGCATGGTATAGCGACGGTCGTGTGGCCGCGACTGAACGTCAATCGCCACGCGGTTGCGATCGCCAGGTGGCCGTGGTGAGCGCGGGGGCCAGTGACGTGCTGCTGGCGTCATCGGCCAACGGCCTGTTTGATCAGCTGCTCGCACCCTGCAGGCGCGCGTCGGTTGTTCCGGCAGCGGCGTTCTCGGTTCGCGAAGTGCACGGTCTCGGCCTGGCCGACGCCGAGCACTTTCGTCGTGCGGCAACCGCATCGACACGTAAACCGCTGGTGGGTCTTACCGCGTGGCTCACGCCACTGTTGTTCGCGCTGGCATTATTTGTCTTGTTGGCCGAATGGCGCTTGCGCGATCGACCGATGGAGCGCGCGGTATGACAACATCGCGCGATCCCGTTCTGGCGGCAGTGTCGTATGTGCGCGGTTGGCTGACGGGAATTCTGTGGACCCGTGTGTTGCTGCAGTCGGTTGGTGTCGGGTTGGCTTCGTGGCTGCTGTTAACAGCGCTCGGTTCGTGGCGAACGGGTAGCGATGGGCCGCTTCGGGTCATCGTGCCAGGCGTGTTGCTGTTTGCGGTGGCGTGTGCTGCGTTGTTGGTTCGACGGCGCGGGTCGGTGTCGTCGCTGCGCGCCGCCCTGTGGATCGAAGAGCACGAGAGCAGCGGGTTCGCGTTGGTCACCTGGGTTGAGCAGTCGCTCACCGCAGTCTCGCCCTCGGTGTCGCTGCAGCGTGTGGTTGCGCAGTCGTCCCGCGTATCACTGGCGCGGGCCCATGACCGGCTTCCGGTTTTCGCGCGTTCGCAACTGTCAGGGCCCCTGTTGTTCGGGGTAAGCGCGGCCGCACTGGTGTGGCTGTCCGTGCGCGGATACTTGTCGCCTGCCACCGACACTACAGTCATCACTGCACGCAGCCTGCCGCAAAACGCGCGGCGCGCGGTCCCGATTGGCCCGTGGCGTGTTCGCATGACACCTCCGCGCTATACCGGACTCCCGGTTCTCTCGCTCGGCGAGGTTGCGTCGTTGCGCGCCCTGAGTGGCACACGGCTTGAGATGTTGGGGCGCGGCGCGGCGCCCGACAGTGCGCTCGTGCGGTTGTTGGGCGATTCTGTTGCCCACGGGCAATCAGCGGCGATAGAGTCGCTCGCTGATGGATGGCGCGTGGCGGTCATGGCAACCGATGGGCCGTTGGAAGTGCGCGTGTGGCGAGGCCAATCGGCGAGGCTGTTGTTGGTTGACGGTGTGGGCGACTCGATTCCGCGCGTGGTACTCACGGCGCCGGTTCGCGACAGCGTGATGCGGCGCGCCGAGGGCGTGGTGTCGCTCGCGGCGACCGTTCATGACGATCTCGGCATCACGCACGCGTCGTTTGACGTAGTGATCAGTTCGGGCGACGGCGAGCGATTCACCGTGCGCTCCGCATCGCTCGGTGCGCAATCGCCTGCGGGCCAGCGTGATGCGACGCTGCATGCGTCCCTCGATATGCGAGCACTGCATTTGAGCCCGGGAGATGTTGTGCATGTGCGGGCGATTGCCCGTGACGCACATCCAGCTGCCGATCGGGAGGTCGGCACGAGTGAGACCCGTTCGTTCCGTATCGCGCGACCGTCGGAGTACGATTCGGTCGCGGTCGAGCCAGCCGCGCCGCCCGAAGTGGACACGTCGCTGCTCAGTCAGCGTATGCTGTTGATG
>JANOKE010000301.1:0-8578 GCA_031419135.1 Gemmatimonadaceae bacterium | reverse complement strand
CGGCGGCGTCGGAACGGCGAGTTCTGTGGTCTCCGCCAATCGCATAGACACCGCCTGTTCGTGCGCGATGCGCTCGCCGAGTCGTTGCGCAAGCGACGGCGGTGGCATGACCGCGTGTCCGGTGGCCAGGAATTCCACGGCTGCCCGATGGGCCTCAAGTTCCGGTGCCAACTCGGCCGCCGTGGCCGGATCGGACATGGCTGCGTTGAAGTCCGCCAGTTCAACACTGGTGAGCGTGCCCATGACGAATGCCGGCGCGAGTTCGCGCAGCTCGTCGTGCGAGAGCGGCTTCATGCCGGCTCCGGGGCGAGGCCGCCCAGCATGTCACGCAGTTTCAGCATCCCCAGTCGAATTCGGGTTTTCACGGTGCCCAACGGCTCCCGCAACCGTTCGGCGACTTCCTGATGCGTAAGGCCTTCGAAAAATGCCAGTTCGATGGCGCGTCGCTGTTGCTCGGGCAGCGACTTGAGGGCCGACGACACCGCGCCAGCCCGTTCGGACTCTTCCGCCGCGCGGTCTGGTGACGGCAGAGGCTCGCCCATCGCCGCCGGTTCATCGAGACGCGCGCTGGCTGCGTCAACCATCTTCGACCGGCGACCGCGAGCGCGAATCGTATCGAGCGCGCGGGTACGCACGATGGTTGTCAACCACCCGAGCACCGAGCCACGCGACGTGTCGTAACGGTCGGCCTCGCGCCACGCCTGGGCAAACGCGTCCAGCACAACTTCCTCAGCGTCAGCCGCTTCGCCCACCATGCGAAGTGCCAGGCCGTACATCACGGCCCCATGCCGATCGTACAGCGCCGCCGCCGCACGCTCTTCAGCGCGCGCCATGTCGGCGACCAACGACAAGTCGTTGGCGGAACCGTAGGCGGCCGCAGCAGGAGGCTTCACGGAATCGGGGCGTGCATTCAGAGAATATGGAGGCACATTCACAGAATATGGAGGGGCATTCACGGAATAGGGCTCATAGATGCTGGCACGTCGATCCGCGCGCGCTCGGGCGCAGTGGGCACCGTACTCCGCAGGCGAGCCATGGTACAGGCCAGAAACGGATATCTCAAGGGGTCGGATGTGGTTGGTCTGCATAGGTCTGCAGATGCTACGCCTGAGGTGGCCGGATGGATTTAACTGCAGTAATGCAACTGCGGTTGGGGTACTGCCACTGCAGTTGGGGTACTACAACTGCGGTTGGGGTACATCAACGGCAGTTGTTGTATCACTGCAGTTGGTGTACCCCAACTGCCGTTGATGTACCAAAACTGCCGTTGATGTACCACAACTGCGGTTGCCCTACTGCCCCAACAGGAGCTTCAGATAGCTTTCATACCGTCCGGGCCGCACCCGACCTGATTGCATCGCGTCACGGATCGCGCACCCGGGTTCGACGGTGTGGAGACAGTCGGCGAATCGACAGGTGGAAAGTAGCGGTCGAAATTCGGGGAAACACTCGGCGAGGTGATCGGGCGCGATGTTCCAGAGTCCTACTTCCCGCAGTCCCGGTGTGTCGGCCACGAAGCCACCGCCGGGCAGCGGATGCAGCGCTGCTCCGACCGTGGTGTGCCGTCCTTTGTTCACGCTCTCGCTGATTTCGGCGGTGCGCAGGTTGAGTCCCGGGAACAGTCGGTTCATGAGCGACGACTTGCCAACGCCTGACGGTCCGGTGAGTGCGGAGCTTTTCCCCTCCACTTCGGCCCGCAGCGCTTCCAGTCCTTCACCGCTCACGACACTTGTCAGATGGATCGGATACCCGGCGTGCGTCTGATCAGCGAACTGAGCGCGAATCGTGGACTCATCCACGAGCTCGCATTTGTTGATGACCACGCGTGCCAACAGACCATTGGCTTCAGCAATCACCAGAAATCGATCGAGCATGCGGGGATGAGGTTCGGGCCGTGCGGCGGCGAACACCACGAGAACCTGATCCAGGTTGGCCACCATGATACGTTCGCCGTGCGCACCGCCTGGGCTGCGTCGCGCCAGCTGACTTCGACGCGGATGAATGACGTCGATGGCCCACGACGTTTCGCCGGGTACGGTGGTAATGGTGACCCGATCGCCAACGGTAAGCTTGAGCGGCCGGGACGCGTCGTCGGACAAGACACTGCGCCGCATCGACTCCCGACCGCCGCCCCGATCCTGCATATCGCGCTCGCGCGCGTCGCGACCGGGTTCGCGCTTGAGACGTCCGCGCAACGACGCGTCGAATGTCTCGCCGGCGTCGGTGCGTACCTGCCACACACCGCCCGTGCCCTGCAACACTACCGCATGCCGGGAGGTCATGTCGGACTCTCCGACGCCTTGTCATCATCGTCCGCTTCACTGGCCGAGGCCTCCCACCAGGGACGATCGATGGGACCCGTGGCGGGCGCGTTTTTGGTGCGGATAAGGCCGTCCAACGTTGCCTTTACCGAGGCCAGCGGCATCGCGCCAACCTGACGCTTTACGAGACCTTCGTTGTGTCCCGTCGCGAGGAAATCTGTCTCGAGGTGTCCGGCCACCTGGGGCTCACCCAGTCCCCACTTCACAAAGAACAGATATGCGCCCCACGGCGCCGCCGCGTTGCCGGTTTGGTCGGTGAGGATATCCACCGAGTAGGAAAACCCGTCGACGCCGTCGAAAGCCGCCGGTCGCGCGTGCACGGCCATGTAGCCGCCCAGTGTGCGCTCGTCTCCCTGGCTGTGATCAGGGGGAATGTGGTGCCCCGCGTGCCCGCTCAGTGCGCCCCGTTGCGCGAGCTGATGCGCGCCGCTTTGCCGCCACCCAGTGCTTCCTTGACGATATTGGCGGTCATGAAGGCCATGTTCGCCGGTCGTTCGGCCAGTCGGCGCATGAGGTACGGATACCACTGCGTGCCGAATGGTACGTACACGCGCATCCGGTATCCCTCGCGCACCAATTGCTCCTGCAAGTCACGTCGCACACCGTACAACATCTGAAACTCGAAGCGATCGTTGGCGATTCCCTTCTCTCTCGCAAATCGCTTCGCTTCAGCGATGATTTTTTCGTCGTGCGTGGCCAGACCCGGGTAGCGCCCGTGTTCCATCAGTAAATGCATCGCGGCGACATAGTTTGTGTCCACATCGGCCTTGTCCGGCCAGGCCACCTCGGCCGGTTCGAGATAGGCCCCTTTGCAGATGCGTACGCGACACTGCAAACAGTTGGCGCGCGCGACATCGTCAAGGGTTCGCCGCAGTGCGCTTTGCAGCACGACACCAACGTGCTCGCGATAGTCGGGGTAGAGCGCCTGTTCGAACGTATCCAGTGTGCGGTCGGTGTACGCACTTGACTCCATGTCCAGTCGCACAAACGATCCGTATCGTTGTGCACGATCGAGCACCTGTTTCATGACCTCAACGCCCAGCGCGTCGGAAATGTCCTGACCCAACGCCGTGAGTTTCACCGACACGTTGGCGTCGAGCGCCCGTTCGGCGATACGATCGAGAATCTGCAGATACTGTCGACCCGTTTCGCGCGCTTCCGCCTCACAGGACACACTTTCACCCAGCAGATCGAGCGACGCCGTAATGCCTTTGGCATTGAGTGCCGCGACGGCGTCGAGGGCACTGTCTATCGTTTCGCCGGCCACGAATCGCGAGGCCATCTTGCGTGCGAATCCGACGTTTCTGATGAAGTTGAAGACGCGTTGTTGGCGTGACAGATACAGCAGCGACTTACGCAGCATGACGTGATGGACAGGACAAGATTGCGGCTTCCCGGAGTGGCCGGAAACCGAACAACCTGGGGAATATAGTCAATCCCCAAGGCCGGCGATTGCGCGAATCTGTTCGATGTGGCGCCGATGATGCTGCGCCATGACCAGTCCCCATTGGTACACGTTCAGCGGACCGACAAGCGGATGCGGTGCCGTCACACTGGCCAACGCCATCCCCGATGCACGCTGCAGGGCGCCGATCATCCGGTGGCGCGATTCCGTGAGCCGCGCCAGTGCGTCGCTGGACGTCAGGCCCTCCCTGGGTTTTACGTAGTCGGGCGCTTCCACTGGGCGCGTTACCGTCCACACCTGGTACCGGTCGAGGGATTGCAGCAAGGACGTGTCGTCGGTTTCCCGTTCACCACTGGCCTCCACCTGCTTGATCAACTTCGACATGAGCCGCCCCGCCCCGTCTTCTACAATGGCCAGGTGCTCCAACTGCTGCGCTATCGTCCATTTGTCGCCGATCGCCGGCGCTTCACGTCGATCGGCCGGTATGGACATGACAACGTCAACCAGATCACGCTGCGACCGTTCGAGGGCGTCCACGATTTCTGCAACGCGCGGATGAAGACTGGGGATGGTCATGAAAGCGGCAGGAAAGAAGTGAATCAGGGATAGAAACGCGTGCCATGACGCGCCATGAAACGCAGTCGCTTCGCTGGCGTGAAGCGTCCGGGAAATTGCGCGTCGAGTTCGTCGAGTTGTCCAACCACTGCCGCCACGCCCAACGTGTCGATGTACCGGAATGGTCCGCCCAGGAACGGTGGAAATCCAATACCAAAGATGGCACCGATATCCCCGTCTCGCGGTGAGCGAATAATACCATCATCGAGACAGTCCACGGCCTCGTTGAGCATGCGCAGCACGGTGCGACGTTGCACGGCATCGGCCGCCATGGGCTGACGCGCCGCACCGGCCATCGTGAGCGCGTACACGCCCTCGTCGACACCCCGACGCTTGCCCGTGTTGTCATAGCGATAGAAACCGCGCCTGGACTTGCGCCCCAGTCGACCGCTTTCGATCACGCGCACGAGCACCGGTGACGGCTGCATGCGAGCACCAAACGCGGCCGCCATGATGGGGCCCGACTTGCCCGCGATGTCGAGACCCACTTCATCCAGCAGCGTGATCGGTCCAACCGGGAAGCCGAATGCGGTGAGCGCGCCATCGATGGCGTCGATGCTGGCCCCCGCGTCCAGCAGCGTTCCGGCTTCGTTGATGTACGGTCCGAGAATGCGATTGACGTAGAACCCTGGACCATCGCGCACAACGATCACGGTCTTCCCCAGCGCGCGACCGTACTGCACCACCGTCGCAGTGGTTTCGGCGCTCGTTTCAGGTGTCACGATGACTTCGAGCAACGGCATCTTGTGCACGGGAGAAAAGAAATGCATGCCCACCACGCGCTCTGGGTGCGCCGCCACGGCCGCAATCTGTCGAATGGGGATGGTGCTCGTATTCGACGCAAAGATGGCGCTCGGCGCCACCGACTCGACCTCACGCAACACCTGCTGCTTGACCGCGAGATCCTCGAACACCGCTTCGATCACCAACTGTGCGCTGGCGAAACCGCTGTAGTCGGTCGTCACGCCAATCTGCGACAGCAGATCGTCCATCTGCAGACGAGTGACCTGACGACGCGTCAGTCGCTCGCGCACCACGTTCCGCACGGCCTGCCATCCAGCGGCCGTTCGATCAAGCGAGGCGTCCTTCAGGCGCACCAGCGAGCCGGCCTGGACGGCCACCGACGCGATACCCGCACCCATGAAGCCAGCGCCAAGGATCCCCACTTTGCGAATCTCGCGGGGCGTCGCGGTAACCCCTTCGGCGAGCCCACTGTCTTTCTTGAGCGCTGCGGTGGCAAAGAAGATAGACACCAGTTGACGACATTCCGGCGACACGGTGAGTTCGCCGAAGCGTCGCGCTTCTTCACGCAGTCCGGCCTCAAAGCCATCGGCGTAGCCACACTGCACGGTTTCCAGCGCAGCCAGTGGCGCCGGATATTTGCCTTTGGTTTTCTTGAGCACGCCGTCGCGTGCCTGACGAAATATCAGCATCCGCCCGAGCGCGTTGTCCTCCAACAACATCGCCGTAGCGCCATGCGCGCGCCGTCGCAGGGTTGGCGTATCGCCGCTACCAAGCTGTCTCGCGCGCTGCAACGCGACGTTGCGCAAGATCGACGGATGGACCATCTCGTGCACCAGGCCCATCTGCAATGCCTTCCGGGCGCGGATGTTCTTGCCAGTAAGAATCATCTCCAGCGCATTTCGCAGTCCGACCAGCCGCGGCAAGCGCTGCGTGCCGCCGGCCGCAGGGAGGAGGCCCAATTGCACTTCGGGAAGCGCCAGTATCGACTTGGGATGATCGGTCACGATGCGATGCGAACAGGCGAGCGCCACTTCCAGTCCGCCGCCCAGCGCCGCTCCATGAATGGCCGCGACCGTTGGTTTGCGCAGTGACGCCAGTCGATCGAGCAGCATCTGGCCGGCGTGCGACAAGTCGGCACCCTGCTGCGCGGTGGTGATGCGGCCGAGTTCCTCGATGTCGGCGCCAGCGATCCAGGAATCGACCTTGGCACTGAAGATCACCAGCGCCGAAATTGCCGAGTTGGACTCAATCTCGGTGAAGAAGCGCGCGAGCACCGGACCAATTCGCGAGTTGAGCGTATTGATCGGCGCGCCCGGCGCATCGTAGGTCAGCACGCCAACGCCATCATCAAGCGCGAGTGTGAAGCCGCTGGTCGCGTCGGCAAGCAGAATCGTTGGTGGTGCGGTGGCGGCGGCCAATGTCATGCGCGCTCCACCACCATTGCATGGCCCATGCCACCGGCGGCGCACACGGTGAGCAGACCAAACTGACCGCCGCGTCGCGCCAACTCGTTGCACAGCGTTGTCACAATGCGACCACCTGTGGCACCGAACGGATGGCCAATGGAAAGTGACCCTCCCAGCACGTTGAGACGGGTTTCGTCAATGTCGCCGGTGGCCGCGCTGAATCCGGCGCGCGACGCCCATGCCTTCGAGGCAAGCCCCTGGATGTTGCTGAGCACCTGGGCCGCGAAGGCTTCATGCATATCCACCAGATCCATGTCACGCAACGTCAACCCCGCGCGCTGAAGCGCGACGGGCGCCGCCAGCACGGGCGCCTGCAGCAACTGTTCGCCGGGATCCACTGCGGCATACGCGTACGACTTGATGTACGCCAATGGCGTATACCCCAGCGCGGTGGCGCGCTCCTCCGACATGAGCAGCACCGCCGACGCACCGTCGGACAACGGCGATGCATTGCCCGCCGTCACGCTGCCATAGAGCCGGTCAAATACCGGCGTAAGCGCGGCAAGCTGTTCGTAACTGGTGTCGCTGCGAATGCCGTTGTCGGTCGCCAGCATCGACGTGAACGCGGGCGGCAAGGGTATCGGCGCGATTTCCGCGGTGAGACGACCATCGGTGGTTCCAGCGGCAGCATGGACATGCGACTTGAGTGCGAGCCGGTCTTGCGACTCGCGCGAAATGCCATTCAGTTTCGCCATTTTATCGGCCGACTGCCCCATTGACTCGCCGGTGCTGGGTTCGGCAATCGCCGGTGTGATGGGCACCAGATCACGCGGCCGCAGTTGTGCAAAAGTCGACAAGCGCTGCGACAGGCTCTTTGCTTTCGATGCCGCCACGAGCACGTCGCTCATGCCGCGCGAATGCAGTATCGGTACCTGCGTGAGCGATTCGGCGCCGCCGGCAATGGCGATAGTGGCGTGACCGAGTGCAATCTGGTCGGCAGCATCGGTAATGGCCTGATTTGCCGATGCGCACGCACGTCCAACCGTGTACGCCTGCAGGGTGCGCGGGAAGTGCGGCAACAGGGCCACTTCCCGCGCGATGTTGGGCGCGGTCACCGATGGCAGCACCGTTCCGTACACCAGCAGGTCAACGAGGCGCCCGTCGAGATTCGTGCGCTGCACCAGTTCAGCCACGGCGCACTTGCCAAGGTCGATCGCAGAGTAGTGCCTGAGCAGCGTGCCTGAACGCGCGAACGGTGTGCGTACACCGGCGACAATTGCGACCCGACGGCCGTTTCCAAAGGAAGGCATCTCTCGAAGTTAACCCGAGTCGCCGAGCGCGCGAGGAATGTATCGAGGAAGCAAGCGGCGTTCGGCGCACCTCTGGCGCGCAAGGCGGCAATGGCGCTTTACTGCGGCATGGACGATGAGTCTCCGCTTCCCACCCGTACACCACTTGCTGGCGAGGTCGCCGTATCGACCACCGCCGAGCGGCTCGCGACGCACGGGCCACTCGTTCTGGCGGCTCGGCAGGCTACCCTGTCGGCCTTGGCCACCGAGACGTTTGATCTGGTGGTGATTGGCGGCGGCATCACGGGCGCCGGCGTGGCGCGGGAGGCCGCGCTTGCCGGCTGGCGCGTGGCCCTGCTGGAACGCGACGACTTCGCCAGCGGCACGTCCAGCCGATCATCACGACTCATACACGGCGGCGTGCGATATCTCGAACACGGCCACTTTTCGCTGGTGTTCGAATCCAGTCGTGAACGTCGGTTGCTGTTGACGTTGGCCCCGCATCTGGTTCGCCCGCTGGCGTTCACCTGGCCGGTATATCGGGGAGCACGAGTTCCGCTGTGGAAAGTACGCGCGGGTCTGTTGCTGTATGACGCGTTGGCCCTGTTTCGGAATGTGCATCGTCATGAAGCGCTGAATGCTGACGAAGTGCTGAACGTGGAACCGGCGCTGGCCAGCGCCGATCTCGTGGGCGGCGCCCGGTATTTTGACGCGGCCACCGATGACGCGCGACTGACGTTGGCCAGTGCCATCGCCGCACGGGACGAGGGTGCGCAGGTGGCGAACCATGTGACGGTA
>JANOKE010000300.1:0-7468 GCA_031419135.1 Gemmatimonadaceae bacterium | reverse complement strand
CTCGACATTCTGGTGAACAACGCCGGCCTGACGCGCGACAACCTCCTCATCCGCCTCAAAGACGACGACTGGGATGCCGTGATGAATGCCAATTTGCGTGGGGCATTCGCCACCTGCCGCACGGCGAGCCGCTTCATGATGAAGCGCCGTTGGGGCCGCATCATCAACGTGGCCAGTGTCGTAGGGTTGATCGGCAACAAAGGGCAGGCGAACTATGCCGCCAGCAAGGCCGGGCTGATCGGGATGACCAAATCCATCGCCAAGGAGCTGGCCTCGCGAAATATTCTGGCGAACGTGGTCGCACCGGGGTTCATCGAGACCGACATGACCGCCGCGATGCCCGACGAAGCACGTCGCGCCATGAGTGCAGGAATTCCCCTCGAACGCCTGGGGACGCCCGATGATATTGCGGGCATGGTAGCCGTCCTCGCCTCGGATCTTTCCCGGTACGTGACCGGGCAGGTCTTTGTGGTGGACGGCGGTCTGGTGATGTAGCTAAGTTCCCCTTCTACCTTCTCAACACAGAGGAATCGTTCCATGGCGGATCAATCGGCCAAGATCAAGGATATCATCGAAAAAGAGCTCGGCGTTGAGCGCGAGAAGCTCACACCCGAGGCGAGCTTTATCGAGGACCTTGGTGCTGACTCGCTCGACATCGTGGAGCTCGTGATGGAGTTCGAGAAGGAGTTCAACATCGACATTCCCGATGAAGACGCCGAGAAACTCCGCACGGTCGGTGATGCCGTGGCATATCTCGAGGCAAAGGTCGCGAACTGATGCGTCGGCGGGTCGTCGTTACAGGACTGGGTGCGCTGACGCCCGTCGGGAACGACGTGGCGACGACCTGGCAGGCGTTGTTGGCAGGGGTCTCCGGAGCCGCAAACATTACGCGGTTCGACGCCGAGAAGTACTCGGTACGCTTCGCGGCCGAAGTGAAGCAATTCGACCCGCTGGCGTACATGGATCGCAAGGAAGCGAAACGGGCCGACGCGTACACGCAGTATGCCGTTGCCGCCGCCTTGCAGGCGGCCAACGACGCCGGGATCTCGCCGGGATCGCTCGCCCCCGAGTCTATGGGCGTGATCATTGGCAGTGGAATCGGCGGCATTCGCAGCTTCGAAGACCAGCACGACGTGTATCGGTCGCGCGGGCCCGGCAAGATCTCACCGTTTTTCATTCCGATGTTCATCTCGGACATCGCGGCGGGCGTTGTATCCATGCGGTTGCAGGCCAAAGGTCCAAATTATGCCACCGTCTCGGCCTGCGCCTCCAGCGCGCATGCCATCGGCGATGCGTTCCGGATCATTCAGTATGGCGATGCGGACGTCATGGTGGCTGACGGCTCGGAAGCGGCGGTAACACCAATGTCGATCGGCGGGTTTGCCAACATGGGTGCGCTGTCTACGCGGAATGATTCACCCGCCACGGCGTCGCGTCCCTTCGATTTGGACCGCGATGGTTTCGTGATGGGAGAGGGTTCTGCGGTGGTGATCCTCGAGGAACTCGAGCACGCGCAACGTCGCGGTGCACGGATCTATGGCGAAATCGTCGGTTACCGGTCTACGGGAGACGCGTATCATCTCACCGGCCAGCCGGAAGCGCACGAGGGGCTGCAACGGGCCATGCGCGGGGCGCTGAAAGACGCCAACCTCCTGCCCACCGATGTGCAGTACCTCAACGCCCACGGCACGTCCACTCCGCTCAACGATCCCAATGAGTCGAAGGGTATCAGAGCGGTGTTTGGTGACTATGCGTCTGCGCTGTCGATCAGTTCAACCAAATCGGCCACCGGGCACATGCTGGGTGCGGCGGGTGCCACCGAGTTCCTGGTGTGTGCACTGGCGATTCGGGACGGCCTGATTCCGCCCACCATCAACTACCACACGCCGGACCCCGAGTGCGACCTGGATTACACGCCCAACACGCCGCGCCAGCGAACCGTGGATGTCGCGATGTCCAACAGCTCGGGGTTTGGTGGCCACAATGTGTCGATCGCGCTCCGACGGTGGCACGAGTAGGCCCGTCGGAGCGTTCATGGCGGTAAAGGTCCGCGCGAACGGATCGCGCATTCGCCCGAGTACGCCCTGATGCCAGCACCCATTCCATTCGACCTGTCGCGACTCCGCGATCCAGCGCTGCATCCGCTTGCCGAGAAGCTGATCGCAGGGACGCGCCTTACAGCGGTCGACGCCGCGCTGCTGTTTCGCTCGCCCGATCTGCTTGGCGTGGGCGCGATGGCCGACGCCGCCAATCGCGCGCGCCACGGCGACCGCGTCACGTTCGCCGCGAATCAGCACATCAACCCCACCAACGTCTGCGTCCTTCGCACGACGTGTGTGTTCTGCGGCTTTGCACGACTGCCCAGGGAGGAGGGTGCCTATCGCTACACCCTCGAACAGGTGCTGGCGGAGTCCGATCGGGCGGATGGCACGATCACCCGCGAGTTTCACATCGTGGGTGGACTCGACATGAAGGCCGGGCTCGAGTACTACTGCGCCATGTTCCGCGCGCTCAAGCAGCGCCATCCGCAGGTGCACATCAAGGCGCTCACCGCCGTCGAAATCGCGCACATCGCGCGCATCGAAAAAATGAGCCATTACGACGTGTTGGTTGCCCTGCGCGACGCCGGTCTCGATACGCTCCCCGGCGGCGGTGCCGAGACCTTCAGCGCCGCCGTGCGCGACGTGATCGCGGACAAAAAACTGGGCGGTGTCGACTACATCGATGTGCATCGCACGGCGCATCGACTCGGCATCCGCTCCAATTGCACAATGCTGTATGGACACGTCGAAACCATCGAGGATCGCGTCCAGCACCTCACGATGCTGCGCGACCTGCAGGACGAGACCGGTGGATTTCTCGCGTACATTCCATTGGCGTATCACCCCGACGACAACGCCCTCGGGAAGGCCCTCGGCCGTGAGGGTATCGCCACCACAGGATTCGATGACTTGCGCAACCTGGCCGTCGGTCGACTCTATCTCGACAACTTCGCGCACATCAAGTCCCACTGGATCATGGTGACGGCAGCCGTCTCGCAAATTGCACTGCACTTCGGTGTCAACGACATTGAAGGAACGGTGGTGCGCGAAAAGATCTATCACGCGGTGGGGGCCCACACGCCACAAGGAATGACGCTGCCGGAACTCCTGGCGCTCATTCGCGGCGCCGGCAAGCATCCCGCCGAACGGGACTCGCTGTATCGGGTGCTCCGCGACTTCGACCGGGAGTTGCGTGATGATGCCGTGGGCGCGGGCCTCGCGTTGGTCGCTGGCTGACGCGCACCATGCTCCGGGTTGGCAGGATCCCGTACATCAATTGCTATCCCGTCTACGGGGGAATCGACCGCGGGATCATCCCGATGGATGGATCGCTGGTGAACGGAATTCCCACCGTCCTCAATCGCCTGATGGCCGACGGTCATCTCGATGTCAGTGTGGTGTCCGCCATCGAATATGCCCGCGACGCCAAGCGCTATCTGCTGCTGCCCGAATTGGGCATCACGAGCGATGGGCCGGTACGCAGCGTCATGCTGTTCTCGCGTCGTGATCCGATGACCCTGGGGGATCGTCAGGTGCTCGTGAGCCGCAGTTCGATGACCAGCGTCGCGCTGCTCGAATTGCTCTTCGAGAACGTTTGGCGGTGCACGCCGAAATTCGTGCCTGGTGATGCCGAGCTGGCCGACCTGGCGCGATTCGATGACGCACCGCACGACGCGCGCCTGGTGATCGGCGATGCGGCTTTGCGACTGTCCGACGAGGCGAACCGCGGTGGTCAGTGGGCCGAGCGCTATCCCTTTCGTATCGATCTCGGGGAGGCCTGGAAACAATGGACAGGCTTGCCGTTCGTGTTCGCGGTGTGGGTCGCCCAGCGTAGCGCGCCTGTGCGTGACGCGCTGGGCGTGCATGCGTCGCTGATCGCGTCGCGCGACTGGGGCCTCGAGCATCTGGACCAGCTCGCGGCGCAAGCGGAACTGGCCAGTGGCGTGCCACGCGAGACTTGCGTGCAATATCTTTCGGGACTGGACTACCGCTTGTCGTACCCGCATCTCGCGGGGCTGACGGAATTCTTTCGTCGACTGTTACTCGTTGGTCGCGTACCCGATGGTACGCTGGCGTTTCTTCCTGCGGCCTAACGCGAACCGCGTCACCCGGACGACTATCCAGAGTGCCCATGCGCGACCTGCTTGATTTCTACACCAACGCTCCGCTCCTCGAACTGGGCCTCGAAGCCGATCGCGTGCGCGCGGCCAGGCATCCGCACAACGTCGTGACCTACATTGTCGACCGTAACATCAACTACACCAATGTCTGCGTGGCCGACTGCGGCTTCTGCGCGTTCTACCGTCGCCCGAAGCATGGAGAAGGGTACACGTTGTCGTTCGAACAGATTGGCGAGAAAATCGAGGAAACGAAGGCATTGGGCGGCGTGCAGATCCTCATTCAGGGCGGGCATAATCCGTATATCCCGTTCGAGTGGTATCTCGACCTGATGCGATACATCAAGCAGTATCACCCAATCCATATCCACGGATTCTCACCCAGCGAGGTGGACTTCTTCTCGACCCGCTTTCGGATGGACGCGCGTGACGTGATCCGTGCGCTCAAGACCGCGGGGCTCGACTCCATTCCCGGCGGTGGCGGCGAAATTCTGGTGCAACGCGTGAGGGACATCGCCGCTCCGAAGAAGGCCGGCGCGGATCGGTGGCTCGACATCATGGAGCTGGCGCATCAAGAGGGCATGAAAACGTCGGTGACCATGATGTACGGGATCGGCGAAACGCTTGCCGAACGTCTCGAGCACTTACAACGCGTACGCGACCTGCAGGCGCGCACGGGTGGCTTTACGGCGTTTATCACGTGGCCCCTGCAGCCGGAGAATACGCCGTCCATGTCGCACATGCCGAAGACGGATGCGGTGACGTATCTGCGCACCGTAGCGATCTCCCGCATCGTGCTCGACAACGTTCCCAATCTGCAGTCGAGCTGGGTGACCATGGGCATGAAGGTGGGGCAGCTGGCGCTCCAATACGGGTGTAATGATTTCGGATCGCTCATGATCGAGGAGAACGTGGTGTCGGCGGCGAATACCACCCACCGCACCACGACGGACGAAATGGAGCGCCTGATTCGAGACGCGGGATTCATCCCGGCTCGCCGCCGACAGGACTATTCGATCCTCCGTGACACGCCAGCCACGGTTGCCGCGTGAACGCCGCGCTTCGCGTTGGGATCGGCTTTGATTCCCATCGATTCGCGCCAGGAGGCCCGATGCGGCTTGGTGGCGTGGATATCGCGTCCGACGTGCATTGTGCCGGCCACTCCGATGGTGACGCCGTCTGCCACGCCGTCACCGACGCCCTGCTCGGCGCCGCCGCAATGGGGGACATCGGTGAGATGTTTCCGGACACCGATCCGGCGCACCGGGGCAAAGACTCCACGGTGATGCTGGCGGCCGCCGTCGAGCGCATCCGCACCGCGGGGTGGCGAGCGAACAATGTGGATATCACCGTTATCACGCAGATGCCAAAAATCGGCCCGCAACGCGCCGCGATTCGGGCGCGGCTTGCCGAAGCGATGATGCTGCCGGTGGATGCGGTGTTCGTGAAAGGGAAAACGAACGAACACATGGGATGGATCGGTCGCGGCGAAGGTTTGGCGGTGATGGCCGTCGCGACGATCAGTCGTTTCGTCGACTAGGTATCGGACGCACGCCATGCACGAATGGCTGGACTGGCTCTCGTCGTTATCGGCAGCGTGGCTCTATGGGGCGATCGCGGTGGCCGCCTTCGCGGAGAACGTATTCCCGCCGCTGCCGGCCGATACGGTCGTGGCGCTTGGAGCCTTCGCTGCGGCCCGTGGCGACGGCTCGGCATTGGGTGCATGGATTGCCACGATGATCGGCAACCTTGGTGGTGCGATGACGATGTTTGCCCTTGGCAAACGCGTGGGAATGCGAGGACTCAGCGCGCGTTTCCCGCGGATCTTTCCCGCCGAGGCCTCTGCCCGCATTGCAGAGCAGTTTCGCGCGCGCGGTCTGCTCGCCTTGATCACCAGTCGATTTCTCCCCGGCGTCCGCGCGTTCGTGCCACCGGTAGCCGGCGCCATCGGAATGAACGCGGGCAGCGCCGCCGTGGCCATGGCGCTCGCTTCGGGAGCGTGGTATGGGATGGTCTGCTGGCTCGCCTTTCGCGCCGGCGCGAATGCGGACGTTCTGCTCGATCAGATTTCGGCGCAGCAGCGCATGGTTGGTGTGATCGCTGCGAGCGTTGTCGTGCTGATGGTCGCGGTGGTGGTCTGGCGGCGGCATACGAAACGATGAGCCATCCGTCGCCGGCCGCCGACGACACGGCGCTGGTCGGAGCGTTTCACGTGCGCGTCTTCGAAGACACCCTCACGCTGGAGGATGGTGCCTCCCCGCGCACGATCAGCGCCTACCGACACGATGTCATCCGCTGCGCGACCTTCATGCGCGGTCGAGGCATCACCACCGTGACCGCGATCACGCCGACCGCGTTGCGCGAGTTCATCTATCATCTCAAGGACCTCGGGTTGGCGGGCAGTTCGATCCGGCGAAATATCTCGGCGCTCCGCACCTGGTATCGCGTGTTGCTGGCGGAAGGGCTGGTCACGCACGATCCTACGGAGCGACTGGATTCCCCCCAACGGTGGCTCGCGCTCCCCGAGGTGCTGAGCGTGGACGAGATGACGCGGCTCCTGGCCGCCCCCGGTCTCGACGAACGTCTTGCATTTCGCGATCGTGCGATGCTGGAACTCGCGTATGGGGCCGGATTGCGAGTCTCGGAGTGGATCGGGCTGGCCGTCAAGGACGTGCTGCTGCAAGACGGCCTCGTGCGCGTGTTCGGCAAGGGCAGCAAGGAACGCCTGGTACCCATCGGTCGATCGGCCATCGGCGCCGTCGCCGTCTACGTGCGCGAACTGCGCCCCGCCCTCGAGCGCGGAAAGGGGCAAGGCATCCTGTTCCTCAATGCGCAAGGACGTCCCTTGAGTCGAATGGGTGCCTGGAAGATCCTTCGCAAGTACGTGACGCTGGCCGGCATCGAGAAGGTGGTTTCTCCGCACACGCTGCGGCATTCGTTTGCGACGCACCTGCTGGAAGGGGGTGCGGACCTGCGCGCCGTTCAGGAGATGCTCGGTCATGCCGACATTGCGACCACGCAGATTTATACGCACGTCGATCGTGAGTATCTTCGGAGTGTCCATCGGCAGTTTCACCCCCGGCCGTAGCTCCCGACTTCATCCGGCTCCGTCGTTCCCATGATTCTTGTCATCGACAATTACGATTCGTTCACCTATAACCTGGTGCAGTACCTGGGCGCGTTGGGTGAGCAGGTAACGGTGCGACGAAACGATGCCCTGACGGTCGATGACGTGTTGGACTTGGCACCGGACGCGATTGTGGTCTCGCCAGGTCCCTGCACACCCACCGCAGCAGGCATCTCGGTGCC
>JANOKE010000299.1:0-2006 GCA_031419135.1 Gemmatimonadaceae bacterium | reverse complement strand
GTACTGAGTACTGAGTGATGTACTGAGTACTCAGTTTTCAGTACTCCCGACTCCCGACTTCCTACTTCTTACTCTGTTAGTAGATTTCTTCCGTGCGCACGCTCCTCGCGTCGGCGCTCTTCGCTCTCGCGTGCGGCTGTTCTGATCGCTCGTCCCGGCCCTCGGGAGCAGACGCCACTTCCCGTATTCCCGGCGGTCCCGACGCCGTTGTGCTGCGCGTTGCGCGCGACGGCGGCGTGCTCACGGCGTACGCCTACCCTCGGCTTGACTCGGTGCTGTGGCGGTCCAGCGCCCGCGCACCGGCACTCGCTGAGATCATCGCGTTCGGTGCTGAAGACGGCTTGCTCGCCGCTGTTGACACGCGTCGGGCGCCGGTTCGGTTCAACCTCCGGTTAGGGGTGGTCGCCATCAGTCGCGACACGGCGCTGCGATCGCTGTCGTCGGCCGACGGTGCGGCGATCTACGCGCTCACGGCCCAAGGGGAAATCACTCGCTTCACGCCAAGCGGTGGTGACTGGAAGTTTCGCCCATCCCTGCCGGCATCGGCCCTGTTTGCACAGGCGGACGGCTCGCTCATCGTTGCGGGGGCCATGGGATCGCGCGCTGTGGTTTGGCGCGTTCGTCCGCCGGGACAAGAGGTGGTCGACACGATTTCGTTCGAGGTCGGCGGCGAAACAGGGTCGAATGCGGCGGCAATCGCCGCCACGGCGGGCAGTATCGGCGACCGAGTCTTCTTTGGCGCCCATGAGTCGGTGATTGCCGTGCGCTCACGCGATATGCAGCGGGCACTGGACATCGAGCTCGGCGATCCCGTAACCGCGATCGCGGCCACACCCAGCGGCGATCGATTGTTCGTCATCCTCGACAACGATCGATCGGTTCGCGTTATTGACCGATTCGAAGAACGCGTGAGCGCAAAGATCAAGCTGCCCGGGGTGCCCAGGGCACTGCGAATGGATCCCCTTGGACGGCTGTTGCTGGCCCGCGGCCCACGCGATTCGGTATACGTGGTGAGCCTGGCCGACGACGAGGTACGGGGCACACTGCAGTCGACGTGGCGCGCCGATCTGCCGCTACTGCTCGCCGATGGCGCTTTGGCGGTAGCCCGCGGGAACGACGTGGTGCTTACCAATGCTTCGAGCCTCTCGGAGCAGCGCGTGATCGCGCGAGGAGCACTGGACTTTTGGCACGGGCTTCAGTGGAACGGATTCCGTCCGCGTGCGACGGGACTCGACCAGCCGGTGTCTTTCCGCACATCGGCACCGCGGGTTGATGTCGTGCCGACTGACACTCTGCGAACGGTTCCGCCCGACAGTCTCGCCCGCGACTCCGAACGCCGCGTGCCGCTCAGTTCGCCTGTGGGTGACACGATTCGCCGAGACAGTGCCGTGTCGACGATGTTCTCGGTATCCTTCGCCGCCGTGCAGAACGAGAAGGCCGCACGAGAACTGGTGACGCGCATTCGGATCGCTGGTCGGGGGCCCCGCATTGTGACCTCGGAGCGTAACGGCACCACACTGTATCGTGTCGTCATGGGACCGTATGGCACACGGGCAGAGGCTGAGCGAATAGGCCGGGCGTCCGGTCAGAGTTACTGGATCTTCGAGGGAGCGCCATGACCGGTATTCCGGCCGCACAACCAGATTCCTGGGAAAACGAAGGCCAGCGACTGTCACCGCTGCTCGACCACGTGTTTGCTGCTGTGGTGGCTGGCACCGACTCGCAGGCCGCTGCCGCGCTCGCTATCGGCTTGGCGCGAGCGCAAGGCGCGCATCGTCGGGTGGCCATTGCGGATCTCGTAGGCGAGAGCCCGCCACTGGAGGCGATCAATCGCAGCGACGACCCGCATGGAGTTTCGGACAGTTTTCTGTATGGTGTCTCACTCAACCGGATTGCGCGACAAGTCAACGCGGCCGGAAGTGTGTTCCTGATGCCCAGTGGAACAGAAGCCGTCGCACACGAAGCGGTCTACGCCAATGATCGCTGGCGTAGGCTGGCGTCGGGGT
>JANOKE010000298.1:0-9456 GCA_031419135.1 Gemmatimonadaceae bacterium | reverse complement strand
GGGGTCTGTGTGGAGCGCGTGGGGCGACGAGTGGCGTCCGGCGGTCATGCGGTGAACGAGCCGGACATTCGCCGTCGCCACGCTTCTAGTCTGGGCAATCTGTTCACCACGTTCTTGCCTCGCGTATTTGCGTGGCACCTTCACGACGCATCTGTCGATTCCGGGCTGATTCTGGTTGCATCGGGCGGACCTGACGGGCGCGAGCAGATTGCTGATCCGGCGCGCTGGCGACAGCTTACAGAGGTAGTAGCGCCAAGACGAGTGCGTGAGACGGCGCCGTACACTTACCTCGACGGACGAACCACGGAGCGTGCCTTGGACGACGGCGAACACGGATACCCGACGGGAGCGGGCGAGCGGGGCGCTGATGACGAATGGGTGATGCCAGCACCCGAACTCATTGTCGCTGCATCGCGCATTGCGGTCAGGCGTGCGCTCGCGATTCAACGCGCGCTCGGGGTATCCGCGGTGGCGATGCGAGACGGGAAGATGGTGATCATTCCGCCCGAGGAGCTGCCGCGTGACGTCAACGATGTGGAGTGGACTGAGCGGCAGGTCGCGAGACGTCAGGTAGAACCGATCATCAGTTCAATCACGTCACCGCGAAACGCTTCGACGACAGCCGTCTGAATTGCGATATCTTGTCGCCGCCCTTGGTGTTTCAAGGCAAGCACTCCAGACGCAGTGGCGGCACCGAACAGCGCCTGCGTTGCGTCGCGCACTTTTCCCATGACCTCATGTCGCGAATACTTTTCGCGCATCCGAACGGCAGCGTCCCATTCGGACTCGGTAAGGGTGCTCCAGATCGTGAACACGTCCAGCGCGTGGTACTTGCCTTCGCCAGCGATGCGGTCGTGCAGAGCCATGATCTTGAGGGCCAGAAACGCGAAGGGATGTGGAATGTGCACCATGAGACTCGACGCGTCGTCCGAGATGTCGAGCGCGAGGTGATCCTCCTCGATGGCGAACGCTTCTGGGGTGAGATAGGCGTGCAATCCGCTGAACCCTCGTGCTCGTATGCGCATGGCGTGGACGTGGACCTTCTGGTCGAGTGGCGGCTCAACCGACGACGCCAGGAGATCAATCTTGACGGTCATCGACGCCTCTTCCGACGAGACTGAACGCTCGAACTGGAAGTTCGGGACCTTCGGGTTGTAACCGAGGCGGTCGAGCGCGTTGCGGATGGCTCCCATCTTCGTTGCGTCAGTGATCGTCTCGCGCCGCAGAAAGCAGTCGATGTCATCCGTCGCGCGCGTCGGCGGTATGTTTGGCGAGCGCGTGCGGAGATTCGACTGGTGTGTGTGCTGCGCGCGCAGTAGCAGGCCGTAGCCACCGCCGACGACGAGTGTGACGTTCGCCGGCGCCAACTCGCGTGCGAGCTCCTGAAGTGCGGTGCGCAACGGATCCTTGTTCATGCGGGGGCGTACCCGAAGGTGAGGAGCCGTGACTCGATGGGTTCTGCCGCCTGCTTTTCGCGCTTTTCGCCGCTTACGAGCTCAAGATAGGCCTGCAGCGGAGAGGTGACGAAGTATCCATTCAGCAGGCGTCGATCGGCAAAGACTGTGAAGTCGTCGGTCTCCAGCAATTCCACGTCCGGGAACCGGCTCGTCTCTTCGATCGTGCAGTCGCCGAGAAGCGTCTTGATGTCTTGCGTGTAGATGCGAACGAGTGGTTGCGACGAAGGAAGCACGGTGTACGTGGTTTGACCGCTGGCGGCGTAGAGCAGTTTTCCACTGGCAGCGTTGTCGTTCATTCCGGAAAGGAGTGCCGGGGTGACACCGATCTTGCCGATGATTCGTCGGTTAATTTCTGGAGTCCGGTAGTTCTCGCGAAGTCGCTGCAGCAGTTGGTCGGCCTGAATGACCCGGATGCGTTCTCCTCGCTCGATGAGCAGTTCTTCTTCGAGCGTCTTGAAAACTTTCGAGATCGTCGGCAGTGATATCTGGCCGTATTCGCGCAGCATTTCTTGCAGGGCGGTCGCGGAACGTACCTCCTCGCGAATCATCAGCGCGCGAGGTACGAGCGAGCTCTTGCCGCGAAAGACGTTCTTGATCGGCCCGCTGTCCGGGTACCGATTCGGCGCATCGTTGCGCACGACGAGCCAGCGGTTCGGCACCGCGATGGCATAGTTGCCACAGAGATCTACGCCGCTCACCTCCTCGCCAAGCAGGCGTTCGATAGCCGCGTCGCTCAGGTATGGCACCACTACCATCGGCCGAAGATCAGTCCAGACCTTGGAGAGTGCACGCGCCTGGGCTATCGCGGCCGTGAGCTGCATCGGCGTTCCAGCCGACTTGTACTCAACGGCGAACGATTGGGTTGTTTCACCCCAGCCGAGCGTCAGCCGAGCGTCGAGTTGCGCTCGACCGGACGGGTCGCGAAGCGCCACTGCCGAGTCCATGATCCTGAACGGGCCGATGGTCCCGGTGCTGACAAGTTGTTCTGTCGCTTGTGCGGTGGATGGAGGGCCGCTGGGCGTCTTCGAGGCTTTCTTCTGCATAACCAGGTCGCCGCTCCGTTTGGCTACTTTCCTGCAAGTGGCCTATTTCCCGAGTGGGAAAAGTGGAGTAAATAAGCAATACATTCCTGAATATGTCAAGGTTCCCGATCGGGAAACCAGCGCAATTCAGGCAAAATCTACAAGAAACTCGACGATGCGGGCGAGTGTGTGCGGCCGCGTGATCCGACCGGCTTTGTGAGCGGTGCAGGGGGGCGGATTGCGGTAGGAACCGTCAACTTATTGCAGTATCGTGCCGGGTGCGCCCAGACGGCGGGAACTGGATGGCGGGGCATTTTCGGCCCATAGTCGGTACATGATTCAGATCAGGACCTCCCACCACATGCTGCTTCGGTATCGTCAGGAACGTGCGACTCAGGCGGCCGCGCATCTGCTCAAGCTACGCGGTGGTCGTATGTCGCACATGAAGCTCTTGAAGCTCATGTATCTCGCTGATCGCCGCGCCCTGGTTACGCACGGGCGACCGATCACGTATGACCGCTTTGTATCGATGGATCAGGGCCCCGTGCTCAGTCAGACATACAACCTGATGGTGGCCGAGGAGTCGCCCGATCAGCCAACAAGTTATTGGCGGCAGCACATCTCGGAGCCAGAGCACTACGAGGTGCGTCTGGTGGTCGCTGAACCACCCATCGGAGAGTTATCGCGCGCGCAGGTGGCCATTCTCGACAATGTGTTTGCCGAGTTCGGCACGATGAGCCGATGGGCAGTCGTCGACTTCGTCCACACGCTGCCAGAGTGGGAGAACCCCCACGGTTCGTCAATTCCCATTGCGCTGCGTGACATTTTGCTCGCGGTGGGCATGGAGGAAGAGGACGCTGAAGCGGTGGAGCAGGGATTGCTTGCCGAGGACGCGCTCGCCGATTTACTCGACTAGCGCACGAGCGCGCGGTGAACTTGATTCGCGCCGGTCGGGCATTGCGAGTGCGCGACCGCCGACCGTGCCATTCAACATCGGCGATCATCCGTTCGTCGATCACGCATTCAACGTGGAATACGGCACGGCAACGTACGCCCTTGCGTCGAGGCTGAACGACAAGCCCTCGAGACATCAGGCGACGCTCGACGTCGGCATGACCACGTCCCTTCTCGCGACGGTGCGTGCGGGCTTGCTCACGTCGTCTCACACCACGAACGACATTGCTGCGCATTGTCGGTTGTTGTTCGGCGAGTGATTCATTCGCTGAAGTTCACGCGGCGAGATGGCGCACGTCGATCTGGCCGGTGACGGCGGCGGAGATGAGCGCGGTGCGGCGTTCCTGGAGGAGGTCGATCGCGCGCTCAGCTTCGACGAAAAGCGCGTCAATCTTCTCGGCTTCCGTCGCTACGTGGCGGACGATCGCGATTTGCTCATCCCTGGGTGGAATGGCGCAGACAAAAGCTTTCATCGCAGATTGCGGGAGATTGTTGGCAAGCCCGTCGGCGCCGCTAATGGCGCGCTCGATTTGGGACCTTATCGCACGTGAATTGAACAGCGCCACGAAAAATGCTGGCTCGACGTCTTGTGCTAAATGAATGCGGAAGATCTTGTCTGACAACATCAGCATCGGCCGGGTGTTCGAGACGAGTGCTATTGAGCCGACGAGTTCCTGAGATCCGCTCGCTCGGGACATGAGTACGTCACCCGGATGTATTTCGAGTTCGGGAATAGGGACTAGCGTCTCGGGCAACGCCTTGTTCTCTCGCTCGACAAAGATGCCGCGGTTCACGCAGCCTGACTTCACGACGCCCCATTCATCGGCTTCAGCAGGACGGCTATAGCAGTCGGGACTCCATCCTTGTTCAATTCGCTGAATCGAGCGTCTAACCGATTCGAGCACCCAGTGCGCGGGCACATCGCCGATCCACTCGACGCTGGACGGCTTCATAGGCGCGTTGGGGTTCAGGCCCTTGGTGACGGCGTGGGAGATGACGGCCTGACGCTTCTCCTTCAGCAGGTCCATCAGCCGCTGTTGCTCCGAAACCAGCGCGTCGATCTTGGCGGTCTCGACGTCGAGGAACGCAGCAATGTTCTGCTGTTCTGGCAGCGGCGGGAAGGGTAGGTTGACGTTGTCCAGCGCGTATTGCCCAAGCCCAACCCGCGTCAGCCCGTTGGCGAGGACCGCGAATGATGACTTCGCGAAGGTCGAATCGAACAAGCGCTTAACGAACGCGCCTGCGGTTCCGTCAAGCGGTCGAATCATCGACAGGTGATATCCGCATACCACACCCGGCAGGTCGTCTGCAACGTACGCGGCGACCGCGATGTCGTCTGCTGTCTCAGAGTCTTTCGTAATGATCACATCCCCGGCGCGCAGCGTGAACTTCTGCAGTTGCTCGGACGACGCCGTGGCCGCCATGAAGTCCATGTCGGCAGTGATGGTCTCGTGGTAGTAGACGTCGGTGTAGTTGCATAGGCGCACCTGCACTTCGCCGTCGTACGACTTCTTGTCGACGTTGCTTGGGAAGACCGTCGCAATGCGCTTGAGGCGTCGAACTTTCCAGTGCGTCGGCACCTCGCCCAGCCACTGCACCCCGCTGTCCTTGTACTCCGGATATCTCGGGGAGCTCACGCGCGACCTCGCCGCCGAGACTGAGGCACGCGCATGCCGACGGCGCTCAGACGGGTCTCAAATCGAACCTGTAAGTAATCCTTACTAGTTCGATTGCGAACGGTTTGTCGCGCGAGGCCGCGTTGCAGACAGCGACGCATTCGATCATTCATTGGATCGTGTCGGACGACACGTCGGGGCCGATCTGGTCTTCTCGTCCATCAAACTCGCGCGAGAGCTCCGCCTCGATCTCCTCGATGCTCGGCAAGCTCGAGTCCAGCGGCTCCGGCAACGACCGCACCAGTTGATACTCGGCCACCCCGATTGGCTTGTCGATCCCGGACAGCGCGTACTCCGCCACGAGCTGATTCTGCGTGCGGCAGAGCAACAGCCCGATGGTCGGACGGTCGTCTGCGGCCTTCATCTGTTCGTCAAGGGCACTCAGGTAGAAGTTCAACTTACCCGCGTGCTCCGGCTTGAACGCGTGCGCCTTGAGGTCAACAACGACATAACACTTGAGCCGCGTGTGGTAGAACAGCAGGTCGATGAAGAATTCGTCGCCGGCCACCTCGAGTCGAACCTGCCGCCCCACGAATGCGAATCCCGCGCCCAACTCCAGCAGGAATCGCGTGATGTGTCGCATCAGTGCGTTTTCGATGTCGCGCTCGTGAGCCTCTTCGCCAAGTCCAAGGAAATCGAAATGGTACGGGTCCTTGAGGATCTGGGCGGCCATCGCGGCCTGTGCATCAGGGAGACGTTGCGCGAAGTTGGTGACTGCAGCGCCTTGGCGCAGGTGCAATTGACTCTTGATCTGCTGGTTCAGCGCTTCCCTCGACCAGGACTGCGCGATGGCCTCGCCGGCGTACCAGTCGCGCAAGGCTGTGTCTTCCAGCTTGGTGAGCAGCGTGACGATATGGAACCACGGTAATTGGTCAGCAGGCTGCTGACCAATTTGTCGGTCGGGACATTCCGCCGCGAAGAACCGCATGTACTTGAGGTTCGATGTGGAGAGCCCTTTCATCTCCGGAAAGGCGGCGCGAAGATCGGCCGACAGTTGGTCAATCACTTTGGCACCCCAACTGTGCCATAGTGGCGGGCAGCAACAGAGGGGCCTTGCTCACTGAGTAAGCCCGGCAATCATGGTGAGAATGCGATCCGTCACCCCCTTGAGCTCCGCATCGATCTCCGCCAACGGCCGCGGCGGCTTGAACACGTAGAAGTGTCGGTTGAACGGAATCTCATATCCGACCTTGGTCTTCTCGTGATCAATCCACGCGTCGGCCGCGTGCGGAGGACTTCGCGCGCGAAGTAGGCGTTCACATCCTCGCCGAGCGGCACGTTTTCCGTATCGCGCAACGCGCTGTCGGGAGCTGGCTTTCCCTTGGTCTTTCCCTTTGCAGCGAGAACCACGGTGCCCGAAACGTCGCGCTCGGGACGTTCCACGGTGATCGTGCGGTAGCCGAACGTCTCGTTCTTGAAAATTCGGCTGATTGGCACGCCGTCTCGCGTAACTTCCTCGAAGCCGCCGAAAATGCGCGTGATGTCTTCGATGTGCGCCGCGCTCAGCTCCTTCCGTTTGCTGCCCAGGCTCTTGCGCATTTTCTGCCACATGCCGCTTGCGTCAATCAGCTGCACCTTGCCCTTGCGTGCAGCGAGTTTTCGGTTGCTGACAATCCACACGTATGTGCTGATGCCGGTGTTGTAGAACATGTCGGTGGGCAGTCCGATGATCGCCTCCACCAAATCATGCTCCAACACGTAGCGACGAATCTCGCTCTCCCCCGAACCGGCGCCTCCGGTAAACAACGGTGACCCGTTGAGCACGATGCCGAAGCGACTGCCACCGTCCACCGCTGGGCGCATCTTGGAAATCAAGTGCAGCAGGAACAGCAGTGATCCATCGCTCACACGCGGCAGCCCTGGACCGAAGCGACCATTGAATCCATACTGTTCGGCTTCCCTGCGCACTTCTTTTTCGATCTTCTTCCACTCTACGCCAAACGGCGGATTGGACAGCATGTAATCGAACTTCCTGGTCTGCAGACCGTCGGCCGAGAGCGTGTTGCCAGGAATGATGTTGGCGATGTCCTGTCCCTTGATGAGCATGTCTGCCTTGCAGATAGCGTACGACTCATCGTTGAGCTCCTGACCGTACATCACCAGTCGCGCATCGGGATTGAGGCTGGCGACATGCTCGCCGGCTACGCTCAACATGCCGCCCGTGCCAGCGGTGGGGTCGTACAGAGAGCGCACCACGCCGGGCTTGGAGAGCGCGTCATCGTCTTCAATGAACAGCAGGTTGACCATGAGCCGAATCACTTCACGCGGTGTGAAATGTTCACCGGCCGTTTCGTTGGACAGTTCGGCAAACTTGCGAATCAATTCCTCGAACACCGCACCCATTTGTGCGTTGCTCACCACGTTAGGGTGGAGATCGATGTTCGCAAACTTCTCGGTCACGAGGTACAACAGTCCGGCTTTGTCGAGGCGGTCGATTTGCGTGTGGAAGTCGAATCGCTCGAAGATGTCGCGAACCGTTGGCGAGAACGCCTGCATGTATGCACGCAGGTTTTCGCCGATATGGTCCTGGTCGCCCATGAGCGTTTTCATGTCGAGCGGCGACGTGTTGTAGAAGAGCTGCGCCGACTCTTTGATGAGAAATTGCTCGGGATTAATCCCGACCTTCTCGCGCCTGGCCTTTTCACGGAGCACCATGGGCTTGGTGCGTTCGAGCACGCAGTCGAGGCGGCGCAGTACTGTGAACGGCAGGATGACCTTGCCGTAGTCGGATTGCTTGAAGTCGCCGCGTAAGAGATCAGCGACCGACCAGATGAAGGAGGAGAGGTTCGGGTCGGACATGTGGATGACAATAAGGTGGAGCGAGCGGTCTGCCGCTACCGACGGCGCCCCATCGTGCCGGTCCCGCAAGGTTCGTCGTCGCCGTGTCGGCCTTAGGCACCGGCCATGGTCCGCGTAAAAACGCATGCCGCCAGATCGGTCGGCGAAGCGCGGTCATTCGGTAGTGCAATGTGCGGTCAAATGTTATGTAGAATTTGGTCAAACGGAAGCGTGACCATCAGGATGCGCCCATGCACTCTGGCGCCGCACGGATCGTGGCGCTACGGATGCGCCCAATGGCACTGAGTGAGCGTGGCATCCGCGCGCCCACGGTATGTCTTTGCTCACCGGTATCGGATGAACGCGACGCGATGGCAGGTCACACCACATTTCAACTTAGAGACCACGCACAGGAGATCGTGCGATCGGGGTTTCCCGGACTGCGTGACGCCGCGCTAACTTCTTGCAATGAGACCAATCCTCCTGGCACTCGCCCCGCTGGCGTTCACCTTCGGCTGTCACTCAGCCCCACGCTCAGCGCTCACTCCGACCAGCAACTCCGGGCGCCCCTTCTGGGCCGAGCATGCCGTTGGTGCCCGGCACACACTGCTTCCGTCGCCCAAGACTGTCGTTTACGGCGGTTACGATCCCGCGTCGATACCGGTGCTGCGCGTTGCATCGGGTGACGAGGTTGAGATCTCGGCGGTATCGACGTGTGGCGCGCGACTGTTGCAGCCTGGTGTCGACACGGGCACTGTCGAGCCGGCGTACCGGGCGATTGTCGCGGCGGTGCGCGATTCGACTCTGCGACGCGGACCTGGTGGACATATTCTCACGGGTCCGGTCTATGTGAATGACGCGGAGCCCGGCGATGTGCTGGAGGTGCGTATCAAGACGGTGGACCTGGCCATTCCGTTCGCGTGCAACTCGTTCGGACCGCGCAGCGGATTTTTGCCGGAAGCGTTTCCGGGCGTGTCAAAGAGCCGCATCGTGCCGCTCGATGCCAAGCGCATGATTGGGCACTTCTCGGATTCACTCGGGATTGAGATACCGCTGCGTCCGTTCTTTGGCAGCATGGGTGTGGCGCCGCCACCGGCGCGCGGGCGCGTGAACAGTGCACCTCCAGACATCCATGCTGGCAATCTCGACAACAAGGAGCTTGTAGCGGGCACCATTCTCTACATCCCGGTGCATGTGCGCGGTGCACTATTTCAGGCAGGCGATGGTCATGCCGCGCAGGGTGACGGCGAAGTGGACATCACCGCGCTTGAGACGGCACTCCGCGGACGCTTTCAGTTCATCGTGCGCAAGGACATGAAGCTCACGTGGCCGCGCGGTGAGACAGCCACGCACTGGATTGCGATGGGAACCGACACGAGTCTCACCGTTGCCGCCAAGGTGGCAGTGCGTGAGGCGATTGCCTTGCTGGCTGATGTGAAGGGTATGACGCGCGAGGATGCGTACATGCTGGTGAGCACGGCCTGCGATGTGCGCATTACGCAGCTTGTTGACGGCACGATGGGCGTGCACGTGATGATTCCGAAGCAGTTGTTCGTTTCGCGATAAGGC
>JANOKE010000297.1:0-1095 GCA_031419135.1 Gemmatimonadaceae bacterium | reverse complement strand
GTCTGATGACGGTGACGGCAATGACTGAGCGCGCGCGGAGGTCCGCGCGTCGATTCGCTGCGTGCACCGAATGTCAGATCGTGCGGTGTCGCGCGAGCAGCAAGAGGTTGGCCGCGAGCACGGCGGTGCGCACGTACACATGAAAGGCGATGGCGCCTTTCCACACACAGCGCGCGAGCCCGAAGACCCGCTTGAGCAGCGAGATGCCACTCTCGATGCCCGCCCGGAAGCGCCGCAATTTGTCATAGACCCATTGGCTGCGCGCCATGTCGCGAATGGCCAAGCCCCGCTTCTTCGCGAAGCACACATCCTCGACGCCCAGCGCCTTCGCGTCCACGAGATTGTCGATGGAGGCAAAGGCGCCGTCGAAGCTCGCCTGGCGTGGCGGCACGCCGAAGAGGTGTTCTTGACGCCGCAGGAGCGGCAGCGTCCACGTGACATCGGCCGGATTGCCTTTCGGGATCACACAATCGAGAATGAGGCCCGACTTTCCCGTCGTGAGAAAGATCTTGTGCCCAAAGAGCGTGTCGCGCCGATCCTTGACGATGATATCCGTATGGGCCTCGAAGAGGGAGACGATTTTCTCGTCGGCCGGCACGGACTCCTCCTCCAGGACGCGGCGCGTCGTTTGGTCGATCACCTGCGCGATGCGCGGCAGCAGCGTGCGGAGTTGTGCGCACAGGCGCTCGCGCGCCTTGGTCGGCGGCAGCGCGTCGACATGCGCGAGCGCACAGGTGGCATACGTGGCGCTCGCCTCCGTGCAGATCAGCAGGTCGCGATACGCAGCGCGGCGGCGACGGGTCGCGGACGGGGCCGAGTGCGCGATGTCGATCGCGCGGCGTTTCGCCCGCTTCTGATGACAATGATACGCCGTGAAGTGGGCGATCCGCTCCGCGCGTCCCAGCAGCCGATCCAGGACCCGGACGCCATCGAGCAACAGACTGGAATCGGTCGGCGGATGAATCGCCATCGGCACCACCGTGGCATCCATGCGCACGGTGCGCGCGGGCTCGACCGCGCGCGCCTCGGCGCTCGTGACCAACGCGTCATTCAGCGTCGCGAGCGTCGCCGGGCGCACGCGGCGGAACGTCGCCG
>JANOKE010000296.1:0-14697 GCA_031419135.1 Gemmatimonadaceae bacterium | reverse complement strand
AGAAGTTGTACAGCGCGCCCGCCATGAACGATGCGTACGGGATGCGATCCTTCGCCTGCGCCATCGTAAGCGCGGCCTTGTAGATGCCGGCAAAACGCGGGTCCTTTTCCAGCACATCGGCCGATTTGCGATTCTCCGCCTTCACCCACGCCATGACCCGTTCTCCGCTCATGTCCTCCAACCATCGGTACGGGTCGGCGGCGGTGTCGCGGCGTGTTGGCTGCGCGACGGACACCCGCGCAATGGCACTCGCACAGAGAACGAACAGGGCGAATCGACGCATGACGAGTCCGGGAAGGAGGAGACGGTAATCTACCGCGTGTTCTACTACGTGATCTCATTGACACCACTGCCAACGCGCGCGAGCTTCACTACGCGCCGTCGGAGCGCAACCGGTCCGCGGGAAGGGATGGTCCCGTCCGATGTAGTCGAGTTGCCCGCACAATCCCGACACCTCTTTTCGGCCCATACCGCGGACACGGGCCATTACGAAAGGAGGCTCCATGTCCGCATTGCGCCCGCTCCCATCAAGGCCAAGCCTCGAGTTTGACCGCAAAGAAGCGAAAGCGCTGTTGCGCCGCCTCAAGGCTGGCGACTCCGACGCCGTGGCGCGCGCTCGCGCACAACATCCTGCTCTCGATGCCGCCACGGCGTCGCGCGCGACCCTCGCCATTGCGCAGTTGGTTGTCGCCCGCGAATACGGGTTCGTGAGCTGGCCGCGGCTCGTGCAGTACTACGCGGGTGTCGAGCGCCAGTGCGACAGCTATCCTACCTTGAATGCACCTGACTTCTACGATGGCCAAGCGCGTTCGTTAGTCGCGTCGCATGCGAAGCGAAGTTTGTGGGCGGGACGACTGCTGGCGGCGTACGTGCCGCAGTTCTTCGGCATGCAGGTGAATGACGTGTACGATCGTGCCGTCACCGAAAATGACGCGCGACTGGCGATCGCGCGCAGCAGCAGTTGTCCCAGCTGGGAAATACTGCTTGAGCGCGCAGTCAACGAGAAGCGCGGTCGGTCGAAAGAGAGCGAATGGGGGATGGATCCGTGGCAGCGCGCCGGCCATGCCATCCGCAACCTCGATCTCCATGCGCTGCAGCAGGTCGTTGACGCGCATCCGGAATTGCTGCGTCCTTCCGGCAGCGACGTCGCGATGACTGGCACCCTGCTGCACATGGTGCTCGACCACGAACAGACGCGTGGCCGTGATTTGTTACGCCCAATTGTGGAGTGGTTGGTTTCGCAGGGGCAAGACCTGCAACGCACACTCAACATGTTTCTCTACGGGAAGCGACCGCTGAAGGCTGATGAGGTGCGCACATTGATCGACCGCGGTGCTGATCCGAACTGGATCCCGCCGAGTGGCATTCCACTGCTGGAGCACATGCTGTTGCAGTGGCGAAACGTCGGCGCTGTCGACGTCATCGCCGCGCACGTGAAACCGCGCGATGCGCTGTGGATTGCCGCAGGCCTTGGCGATGTACACGGCGTGCGCCGGTTCCTCGATCGGCACGGAAAACCCACGGCGGCGGCGCGCGCACTGCGCCCCCCACTCGATGCGATGGGAGGGTTCTCCATTCCGGTGCTGCCAGATCCGGACGATGAAGAGATTCTCTTTGAAGCGTTCTGGGTGGCCGCACTCAACAACCGCATTGCCGTAATGGAGTACATGATTTCACGGGGTCTCGACGTGAATTGCCGCGTGTGGGGCACTCCGGTGGTGAATGTCGCCGTTGGAAATGCCTGGACACTTGTCGTGGAGTGTCTGGTACGGGCCGGTGCCGATCTGGATATTCACGAGGGGAATTCGAACGGAACGGCCCGTGACATGGCGCGCACGATGCTCGTAAACGGCTCCCACGGTCCCAGCTATCGCCGCATCGTTGAGCTGTGTGGACTCGATCCCGACGCCATTCTCGCGGCCCGTGATGCGGAGCCATTCCCGGTACCGGACATCGCGCCAACGCTGAAGATCGCCCTCGATCTGGCATCCGACGATGCGCGCCGACAGGGTCAACTGGATGTGCGTCCGGAGAATCTCCTGGTCGGACTCGTCCGAGGTGGCGGTCTGCCGCTGATGTTCTTCACGCAGTCGAGCAAGATGGAACGGGAGCGATTTCACGAGGCATTCAAGGAGCGCGTGAGTCCAGGAGGCGCGCTCTTGGAGCAGGAGTCGTTGCCGATGCATCCCGACGCGAACGGCGTACTCAATGCCGCGATTGCATCGGCAACCGCTCGGCGCCGCGACGCAGTGACTGGACTGCACCTGCTGTACGCGCTCGTAAGCGATGAACACGGGATCGCCGCAACGTTGCTGGCGCGCTTTGGCTCGAGCGCGACGCAGATGCGCGAGGCTCTCGAGAAAGCCATCTGATCGCAGAGACCCCGTTTCAATCGCGCCACACACGCCGCACGGATGAACTCCGCTATGATCGCGGACTCAATCGACGGACCGTCTTGCGGACGCGCCATCCAAGCTCGTGATCAGGTGGGCGTGGGCCGAGCACATCTCATGGTGGGAGACGGCGAGCGCGTGATCGTCGAAACAACCACTGGTGTCAAAGAAGACGGCACGGGCCAGCGCCCCGACAAGCTGATTGGAGCGACGGCGCGCTATCTGTTTCGCTTTCGAACTGAGGACTGGCGGACGGTCATCATTCCGATCGGCAACAAGGCCGCAAACCGTCACACGGCGGCGATGGCCCGAGTGGTCTCTCGTAGAACCTACGCCATCAGGCGCTGCGCCACATGCACTGGCGTACTCGAAGGCGGCGCGTTCCCGGCGACCATCATGCGTAAACGGAGATGCCCGACGAGGGCGTTTCCGACGAGTACATCGAGCGTGCGTTGGATCGCCATGGAGGTCGCGGAGGGACTCGGGTGGGAGACGTGCGCTACTTCGCGTGCGGCGTCCGCTTGGTGCGGACGGCTCTCGGGAGCGCGGCGACGTGCAGGGTGGTGCCCGTCTCGTCGGCCTGAGGCTCGGCCGCCCTCTCGAGCCCGCCCGCATCGAGGCCCAACACGAACATGGCCATTAAATAGGTCCCGATGGCGACCGTGGGGTCGCCCTTTTCAATCCGTCCGTAGGTCTGTCGGGTGACTCCGGTCCGCTCTGCCATGGAAGCAAGCGTGAGTTTCCGACGTCGGCGGGCAATGCTGAGCCCGCGGCCGAGCTGTACCAGGGAGCGGCGGAGCTGCACGGGTAGTACGTCGCTGGAAGCCATAATGTATGATAAAACGAACCTCAAACATCTTCAAGGATGATATATCACACAGACGAATTGAAGTGCCGATCGTCAATTTTGGGAGACACTCCACGAACCTTACCACAGGGCCCACGGCCGACGAAAACGAGCTTCTCCATGCGCCGGCGGAGCGGTCCGCGGGAAGGAATGGTCCCGTCCGACGAGGCTGTTCGAACGCGAAACGGTGGCGGTAGGACCTTACCTGATGCGAAACGAAATCGTGAGCCGTTGCGTGGTCACTCGGCCCCCGTTGAAGCGAAGCACGTCGGTTGGCGCAGCAATCACCCCGCCGCTGTTGGGAGCAGCTGCCACCGTCACGTCGTCGCCGCACCCCAGCGCACATGGCATGCACGATCCGCCGGCGCCACATGTCGCGCTCAACGCATAGCGAATCTCGTAGCCCGCACCGCGCAACTTGAACCCGATGCTTGGCGTCCACTCCATCCAGTGTTCGTTCTGCACACGACTGGAGTCACGCACCTGGTCCGTCTGTCCAAGCCGATACCGGATTGAATACACGCCAAGACCGAACTGAAATCCAAAGTGCGTGGCGGAATCGGTTGGTGGCGCCATGTGCTCGAAGCCGAAGCGCATGAGCGAATTCGAAAACCGGAATACGTTGTCGACTGTGTGGCCGCCTTTCAGGATTGTCGCGCCGCGCGCCGTCACCGTGTCACTGGCCGCCTCAGCCCACGTCGTGCTGTACATCGGCTCCATTACCACGTCGAATCCAAAGGTCGCGTTGCCGAGCGTGCGCGACATGCCCACACCAGCGTTGTAGGCCAAGGTGTGCCCCGGGTCTCGGGGCACAGTGATCACGTTGTTAATGCGATAGTCGGGGATCTTGGGGTGAGAAAGCCGGTTCACCGTTCCCAGCACGCCAAGCTTCCACCCTTCGGACCCAACCGGCCTGGAGAACTCGGTGTGCGCGCCCCACGTGGTGGTGTGATCGCGGTTGTGCTCGGTTCGCTCCAGCACCTGCGTTCTGACATTGGGCGCCGTGAACTGCGTGAAGCCGGGCCAGTGCACATCGTGCGTCATGTCGAAACGACTGCGCAAAAGTATTGCCTCGAAGTTTCGTCCTTGCCCCCACGCTCTTGTCACACCAACACGCGCGTCGGCCGCCGAGCCGTTTTGCAGAATGCGATCGCTTCCGGAGTACAACTGATCGACACCCTGCTCGGCCTCCAGACTTGCCACATACGCCGATGCACCAACCGCAAAGCCATTGCCAAGGCTGCGCGCCAGCATGCCGGTAACGTACTGGTTTGACGCGGTCCGTTCGCTGAGTGGCGCATTCCACGTGAGTGAGGTGCGATCGAGTTGCTGCATGGCAAACAGACCGCCAAAGGCCCACTTCCCGCTGGTGGCGATACCACTGAGCGGTAGCGTGCGCCCACCTCCACGTGCTTCGGACTGACTGTGGAAGTACGGTGCGACCGACAGAGTCCCCGACTTGAGGCGCAACGCCTTTGCAGGATTCACAAATGGGTCCAGCAGCGCATCGTCAAGCGCGAGGCTCACGCTGCCCATTCCCGCGCGATCCGAAGGGATGATGTTGAATTGCTGGCTCATCTGCACCGGAACGGTGCGCGGAGAAATCGACTGCGCCGCCAATTCAACGGCACTGCCAACGTTGGTCACGAGCGACATGGCGACGACGACCGCGACCGACGAAAGAGAGTCGCGCATGCGGTGGGAGCGGGCCTGAAGCATCGAAAGTCTCCTGATATTGGCCGAGCGGGTAGCAATTCATCGGCTGGTACCGACGGTGGATCACCCTGATGTTAACAACCAATGGAGCGAGTAACCGGTCACCGAACGCTAACCGACATTTCCCAACGCCACAATAACATCCCATTCAGATTTCGTCACCGGCACCACCGACAAGCGCCCCACCTTGACCAGCGCCATCTGCGATAACGTCGTATGCGCTTTAATCTCGGGCAGCGTCACCGGTCGCGCGAACTTCGATACGGCGCGCACGTCTACCATGAACCACGTCGGTGCCTCCGGATCCGATTTCGCGTCGTAATAGTCGTGCGTTGTGTCGAACGCGGTTACGTCGGGATATCCCGCGCGCACCACTTCGCAGATACCGACAATTGCCGAAGGCTCGGCGTTGGAGTGGTAGTAAAACGCGAGATCGCCCACCTTCAGGCCGTCGCGCAGGAAGTTCCGCGCGCCGGAATTCCGCACGCAGTCCCAACCGGTGGTTTTCTTCGGCGCGGCCTGCAGATCGTCGAACGAAAACACCTCCGGTTCAGACTTGAGCAGCCAATAGCGACGTTCACCTTTGGCGCGGGGAGCGAACACCTGCGCCCATTTGCCTTGCTCGTACGGCATGGATTGCGGCGCTGTGCTGGCTGGCTTGACGACCGACTTTGCGACGGTCTTTTTCGCGGCCTGCTTACTCGCCTTCCTGGCTGGCATCGTATGTCACGCCTCACGACGGCACATGTGGGTTCTCATGCGCCGTGCCCCGGTCGGGTCGGGTCGGCGATACGGAAAGATTGCAGCCTCGGCAAGGGTCTGGCGAGCCCACGCCACGTTGCGGAGTACCGCAATCGCCAGCTCTCGTCCTCCGACACCCAGACGGCCGTATGCACGTAGAACCCCGAGTGCGGCCACACGTAGAACCCCGAGTGCGGCCAGGTGACCATCCCGGCGGCTTGGTCCTCGTCGAAGGGCGTTAACCGCACGAATAGTCGGAGCACGCCGCGGCGTGCTGGTTGACTGCCGGTCCGGGGCCGAGATACTATTGGTGCAACACGCAGACTTCAAAGGTCACCCAAACATGCGGGAGGATGTCGTGAGGATTCCGCTGCTGCTCTGTGCGCTCGCCGTCACGATTCCAGTCGCTCCAGTCGCGGGCCTGCAAGAGCCGAGTGCAGTCTTCGTCCGTCCGACAACGCTCGAAGGAAAGAAACGCCAGAGAGTGGACCCCAGACCGCAGAAGGAACTGGATCAGCGATTGAAGATTGCGAGTGACAGCGTCGATGCGCTGGAAAAGGCGTTCCGGAAAGCCTTCGGCAAGAAGCGAGAGGAGTGGTCACCAGAAGCACGACAGCAGTTCGCGGATGCGAGCCAACGTCATTCCTACGCTGCGATGGAAGCGTTGTATGCCGAGGTCAATCCGGAGGATGTGAAGCAGGTTGAGAAATGGCTTGTCGAGGCGATCGTCAAGGATGCGCCTGCTGCATTGCTCCGCATCGCACCTTCGCTGGCCGAAGCCGACCTGGTGCTGGATGTGCGAGGCGTACGCAGTCAGAAGACCGTCGATACCTACCTGAAGGACAACGATTGCCGGGAGCTATTCACACTGATGCCTGGTGAACGCCCCAATGCCGACGCGTGGTTTGCCGGACTTCCGCGAGAGTGGGCGCCAACCGGGTTGCCCTTGACCTCACGGTTGTTCGGCGACAGCAGCAGGGCGCCAGCCGTGCTCATTGATGCAAGCAGTGGTGCGGGAAGCATCCTTCGCTGCTGGGGGAAGTCGACTGATGCCGCGATTGAAGTCATTCGCCAGCTTCGGCGCGCACTTTCGGCTCACCCGCCTGGCTGAGAAGAGCGTGTCGTGCGGGGGTTATCCGCTCGAAAACCGGCCTGGTGGCATTTGGCGTTGTTGGAACGAGCTCAATCGATACCCACGCGTCCGCGCACTGCGGCAATCAGTTTTTTCGAATCGTAACCCACGCCGTCTTTGAACACGGTGACGACGTTGCGGATCACCGACGGAGTCGCGCCAAGCTCGCCGCGCAACACCACCAGATCCGCCCGTTTGCCGACTTCTATGCTGCCAAGCCTATCGGCCACGCCAAGCACCTTTGCGCCGTTGAGGCTCATGATCTGCACCACCTGTGGCGGAGTAAACCCGGCCTCAATCAGTAGCTCGTAGTTCCGCTGGTCGCCGAACCCGGCCAGCGCGCCACCAATACCAGTGGGGTCGACCCCCGCAGCGAGCAGGCCGCCAGCGGCCACAAATGCGCGCTCGAACGCCATCGCCTTCTGCAACACCTCTACAGTGTATTGGCTGTTCGTGCTGTTGTCGATCTGATCGCGCATGCGCAAGTACGACTCACGCACCTCCGGCGCCATCAGGTCCAACATCCGTTCGTCTTTGGTCGGACGTTTCGGCACGAACGGTTCGTAGACGGCGAGCGTTGACGTCATCGACACCTTCTTGTCGACCATCGCGCGAATCACTTGCTGCGCACTCGAGCCGCCCGGATCCATGGCAGCAAGACTGACGACGTTGTCCACGGGGCATCGATCCGTCACCTTGTTCGCGGCAAAATCCGACGAGGCCATGAGTCCGTGCTCGAGATTGTCGATGCCGAGCGCCACGGCTTCCTTGTAGCTTACACTGCACAAGTGACCGGTGACCTTGAGCCCGCGCTTGTGCGCTTCATCGATCGCGGCGCCCAATGCTGCCCGACTGATATCGGCGTAAGCCTTGAGCCACTCCATACCTTCCGACGCCCAGTAGGCGACGAAGCGGCGCGCGGCTTCGGGCGTTGTGATCGCCGCCATACTGCCCGCGCTGCCATCCTCGCTGCCCGTGATGTATGGCGCCGTCAGGTGTACGCGCGGACCCGATGTCCTTCCTGCATCGATCATCGCCTTCGTGTTGATCTCCGCGTACGGCGAGCGACCGCCGGTCGTGCGAATGGTGGTGACACCACTCCCCAGGTAGAGCTTCGGCCCGGAAAAACTCATTTGCACGGCGCGTCCGCCCGCAGCGGTATAGAAGAGGTGGTCGTGAATGCCGACCAACCCGGGGATCACCGTGTGTCCGGCGAGATTGATAACGTGTGCACTCGACGGCACCCGCACCGTTGAGACGGACCTCACCTGCTCGATCGATCCGTTCTGCAGCACGATGGTCTGTCCGGTGCGCGGCGGCGCCCGAGTGCCATCGATGATGGTGACATTCGTCAGCGCGACCACCGGCTGGTCGATGGAAACGAAGTTGCGCACCTGTTGCGAGAGCCGCACTGGCGCTTGTGCCCGCAATGCTTGCGCGCCGACGATGAACGCCAGCGCACCGACCAGTCCACGGCGCTGCCTCTGTCGTGTCATGCTGCTCGGCATACCGAACACCTCTCTCGAAAAGTGACTAACGCGGGCGAACCTGAAACTCCATCATCATGTCCGCTGAAAGATGCTCCGCAATATGGCAGTGCAACATCCATCGGCCGGGATTCGACATCTCAACCAGCAATTCCACCGTCGTCCCCGCTGGTAAGAGAACCGTGTCCTTCCAGACCCGATTCTCCTGAGGTACACCATTCACGTTCAGCACAAGAAAACGCTGCCCGTGCAGGTGAATCGGGTGTTGCATCGCATGAAAGCTTGCCCGTTCATTGGATAGCCGCACCTTGACGACATCGCCGACGGTGAATTTCCAATCGTCGATGGCCATATTCTCCTTGCCAGTGCGCGGATCGCGCACCAACCAGGTCACCTGTCCTGCGGTTGACGCCCAGTTCATATGTGGCATCGTGCCACTCCATTCGACCGGCGCGAAGTAGATGGAGTCGATCTCCATGAGCGCACGCGTGACAAACGGCAGATCGCGCGTGCGCAGGGCGAGGACGAGTTCTCGGTCTACCGCGCGATCGAAATGCCGACGAAAGCGCGCCATGTCAGATGTTACCGCCGTATCCGTTCGCTGCAGGGCAAACAATGCCGAGAGATTCGTTGGCCGCGCTCAGGAGTGGATTCATGATGGGTCAGTGGATACGTCGTGGCGGTTCCCTCCCGCGATCGCGACGGCCACAGGGATCAGGCCGATTGCGGCACCCGCCGCCGCCACGCGCGCTATCCGCATCCCTGTTTTCTGCATCTCTTCCCACTCGGTCGCGCTGGGCTCCCTGGCGTCGAAGCAGGTGAACTCACGCAGGATCAGGGTTCAATTGCGCTTCGCCACCACCGCTCCGCTAAACCAGACCCCATTCGGCGCATCCGACCGCGCCGCCGCGATATCCGGCCACCCGTCGCCATCGAGATCACCGATCGCCAGCCCGTATACGGCCCCTTTGCCATCATTCCACGACGTTGCCAGAAACGTCAACATCTTCCCCGCACCCTGATTGAAGTAGATCACACCGGGCGCATTGTCGTTGCCCACGACAATATCGGGTGCGCCATCGCGATTGAGGTCCGCAATACCAACCGAATACGGTGCACTCGATGCGCCGCCCAGCGCGAACGGCGCAGCGAAGCCTCGCGCGCCCTGGTTCAGGTAAACGAACAGTCCGGTCTTCGCATCGCCCACGACAATATCTTTCGCGCCATCGCCATCGATGTCGGCCGACGACGCGGCGCGAACCGTTGAACTGGACGGCCCCACGGGCACGGGTGGCGCCGAAAAAACACCGCGGCCATCGTTCCAGAACATCAGACTCTGTCCGCCGTCACGATGCGGCACAAACAAATCGATCGCGCCATCGCCATCGAAATCCGACGCGACAATGATCGTCGCCGATTGGGTTGGCAGCGCCGAACACCGCGGGAATGCCCCCTTGCCGTCGTTCAGGCACACAAAGCTCGGCCGAGGTTTGGACGGATCGCCACCGCGGTTCGCGGCAATGAGATCCGGGCGTCCGTCGCCGTTCACATCGGCCACCGTGACATAGCGCGTGGACCAGTCCGCATCGCCAAAAGTACTCGCCACGCGATAGTAGCCCTTGCCGTCGTTCAGATATATCAGCTTGCGATCAGGGCGGTCGTTGCTGACTGCGAGATCGAGATCGCCATCGCCATCGAGATCGGCCAGCGCGGCGGAGTATGTGCGATCGGGTGCGTCAGCCACCGGGTCACCGGTGAAGTGTCCCTTGCCGTCGTTGCGCAGCACGAGATTGTTCAGCGGCCAGTGACGCCCCTTGGCCAACACGACGTCGAGGTCGCCATCACGATCCACATCACCAAGACTCACGCCGGCGGACGTCTCGCCTTGCGCTTCCAGCAGCAGTACACGGTCGAACGCGCGCGGTTCAGCGATACGCGCCGAGCGAGACGGCTGGGCCGACATGGTGACCGCGATAGCAACGGACATCATCACGGAAGTCAGGAGCGGTTTATGCATGGGGATCGCCACAGGGAGTGATGGGCTGAATAGCGCCCTCAACGTCACCGGAAAGGTATCGCGCCTCGACCGCACCGACGGCGTCAGTGGATCCGCTGAACAGGTACGCCCGAATACCCAGCGTCTGACTCCAGTTCCGTGAACTTCGGCACCACGCTGAGCGGACCAATCTGCGTTCGCTCCCCCGTGCGCACCCCAATACCCACCACGCTCCCGATCCCAATCACCGTACCAGGCCCCAGGCAGACTCGCGCCGTCTTCAGCATGCCACGCTCCACAATGTGGCCGGAAATATGCGCGTCAGAGCCGATCACCACGCCATCGCCAAATTCGAGCAGATTGTGGTCCATCAGCGACAGACTGTTCACCCACACCAGACGCCCCACGCGCGCACCATTGAGTCGCATATAGAAACTCCAGAATGGCGTGGCCCGGAACGCGGGGCCGGCAAACACCCGGACCACGTGTATCGTCATCAGATAGCGCCCCCAGTCGAGCACCGGCCAACTGAAATCGGTCAGGCGGACTTCGATACCATCGGGCGTGCGCCAGCCAAGGAGCCTTGTGGCCAGCGCGGAGTACCACATCAGCGAGATCGCAAACGTCAGATATATCGGCACAAAGGCAATGGAGTCCAGCACAAGCCGCACCCAGAGCGACACGCTCCAGGTAGACTGCCAATGGATGAATGCCACAACCGGCAGCAGCGCGAGACCGAGCAACACGGTTTCGAGCACCACCACCGATACCCCGGCCCACAAAAAGCGAACTCCCCGACGCCATGATGCATTCGCCGATACGGTCGAAGTCATTGGTCAATTCCTCCCACGACACTATACCGCCGTCGGAGTCTGATGATCCCGCGCGGCTGCACGTGCACGGTGAAGGACCGCCGCTGATTTACATCCCGGGCCTCGACGGGACCGGCTTGCTGTTTTACCGGCAAGTACGCTTGCTCTCCCACCGTTTTCGTGTCATCACGTTTCGCCTTCGAGACGAGGCGCTGGACATGGACACGCTGGTCGCCGACATCGCGCGACATCTGGACCGCGCGGTGCCCGATGGCACCCCGGCCGTCGTCGTCGGCGAATCGTTCGGTGGAGCGTTGGCGATGCGCTTTGCGCTCGCGCATCCGCAACGCGTGCGCAATCTTGTGATCCTGAATTCCTTCGCGCGTATCACACCACGATTCAAGCTGCATCTGGCCATTGCCGGGCTGCAGCTCGTGCCGTGGCGCGCGATGCAGTTGGTACGACGCCTCACCGCCCGACGGCTGCAGTCGGCGCATACGCACCGCGATGAGATCCAACGCTTTCTCTTGCTCACGGCAGCGACGACACGCACGGGCTATCTCAACCGCCTGCGGATCCTCACTCGATACGACATACGCGACGACCTGTTCGCCTTGCGCGTTCCGACTCTCTTTCTCGCCGCCGATCAGGATCATCTCATCGCCTCGGTGAAGCAGGCGACTGACATGTCGACCCGCGTGCCGCAGTCGTGCATGCGCGTGCTCGAAGGCCATGGACACGCGTGTTTTCTGGCACCTGATCTGGATCTCAATCTGCTGATGCAGGAATGGGGTACCCGCTCCACATGACAGAATATTGACGGATATCATCGAGCCGGGCATCACCGCAGACGTTGGTCGGCGTTCCGCCCAGTCGGGCGTCGTCCAGATCGTCTCGCAGGCGGTTCTGCTGGTGATGTCGCTGCTGTCGGGATTGGCGTTGGCGCGACTGCTGGCACCCGCCGACTTCGGTGTCATGGCGATGGCCAGTACGCTGACAGCGTTCGTCGCCACATTTCGCGGATTCGGCATCTCGATGGCACTGGTGCAGGCCTCGGATGTCGCCGATGAGGATCTGCAGCAGCTGTTTCGTGTCGGCTGGCGCTATTCGGTGTGGTTGGGCGTTGGCATGTTGGCCGCAGCGCCCTTGCTGGCGTTTCTCTATCACGAGCCTCGGCTGATTGCGGTGATCGCCACGGTCACCGCCAGCTCGGTGGCGATGTCGCTGGCCGAGTTGCCCGAGGCGCTTGCGGTGCGCGCGATGCGCTTCACGGCGCTACGACGCGTGGAGGTGGGCAGTGTCGCAACCGGCATGGTGATCGGGCTCGCGACGGCGTGGATGGGCGCGGGATACTGGGCGCTGGTGGCGCAGAGTGCGGCAACCGGACTGATGCGCGCCCTCTGGACGTGGCAGCTTGTCTCGTGGCGCCCGCAACGCGGTGACGCGCAGGTCGGCGATCGCGCACAACAGTCGGCCGCCACGCACGCCATGCTGACATACGCGCGACGATACGCGGCGAACAGTCTGGCAACGTTCGCGGCGCTGAATATCGATCGCGTGACGATCGGCGTACGAAACGGGACGCATGCCATGGGTCTGTACGATCTCGCCTACCGGTGGGGTCACTATCCGGTGTGGCAGCTCTACCCGCCGTTGCTCAATGTAGCCGTCGCCGGCCTGTCGCGATCACGTGACAATGCGGCTGTGTATCGCTACTACTGGCGGACAGCGCTGCTGCTCATTCTGTGCGTGATGCTCCCGGCGCTCACATTTTTCGCGATCGAGCCGCGGGCCACAATTCTCACACTGCTGGGCGATGGCTGGACGGATTCCATTGAAGTGTTCCGCTATGTCACCATCGGCGGAATCGCGCTCGCGCTCAGTCGCCACACGCGCTGGTTGTTCCTGTCGGAGGGACGCACCAGCGAACAACTGCGCATGAGTATCGCGCAGTTGGTTGTGATCGCGTGCGCCGTCGCGATTGGCACCCGATGGGACCTCATCGGCGTGGCCGTTGCGTACGCGGTGGCGCGCTGGTTGCTGCTGATTCCCGAACTCGCGCTCGCGTTTCGGCAGTCGCCCGTCACGTGGCGCGACTATTGGCGTGCCGTTTGGCGTCCTTCCACCGCAAGCGCGCTCGCTGGAGTGGCACTCTGGGCCATGCGCGCCACCCTTCCCGAATCAGTCATGCAACGGCTCGCGGTCAGCGCGCTGCTGTTTGGAACAACGTATGCCCTTATCTGGCTGGCGCTTCCCGACGGGAAACGCGCCGCGCGTGAGTTACTGGGTGTCGCGCGGCGCATACGCGCAGGATCGGCGTAACCGGAGCCCGTGTCCCGCGCGCATCGCGCTGCTACTTGGTCATCTTTTCGATAGACGCCAGTCGAGTCAAGGCGACGTCGTACGTCTTGTTGAGTTCCAGCACATTACGATACAACTGCGCCGCATACTTGGTGTTGCCACGGTCCATCTCTTCTTCCGCGCGGCTGACGAGCTGTGAAATGCGTTCCTGATTGGGGCCGCGTGAAGTAGACGATGCACCGCTGACAATCGGAATCTCAGGCAGTTTCATGCCTTTGTTGATTTTTGCGCCCAGCACGCCAACCAGGTCGAGCAGCTTATCTGATTTGCCGGAGATGGTTTCGACGTAGTCCCACTGCCCCGTCTCGGTGTTGATCGCGCGAACATCGATACGCATTTTCTTGCTGCCATCAACCACGAAACTTCCGTCGATGAAATGGCGAGCGCCGAGCAGCTTGCCGATTTTCACGGCGGTGGCCTGATCAACCCGATCGGAATTCTGCAGGTTCTGCTCGGCCAGCAGCGCCTGCAGCTTGTCGCGCTCCACCACGCGGATGGCGGGGTTGCGCGCCAGTTCATAGCCCAGCATCAATGCCATCCCTTTCCGCAGGGGTTCGTACTTGGCGTTGTCAACGAGGGCGGCGTTCTCGAAGTAGAATACGGCGATCGTGGGACGCGTATCCATGATGCGCGGCGACTGGGCCCCGGCGCGGCCCGCCGTGGCGGCAAACGACAGAACGGCCACTGCGGCGACGCGGCGAATTGATCGGAATCGCCGGGCGCGGGTAGCTAACATACGAAGCATCGGAACCTCGTTGGAGAGAGTCAACATGCGTCCGCATGCCACTGGACGTTGCTACACCAGCGATACAGCGTCAAGATGAACCCGCGTCGTCGCCCTGACGGCGCGTGATCCCGACCACCGTTTTCCCCGCCCATGTCCAAGATTTGCCCAGTCTGCGAGCGTATCTACGACGACGAGCAGGTATTCTGCGCCTCCGACGGAACCGCGCTGCAAGGCTCCGGGATGGGCGTTGATGACCTTATCGGCAGCGTCGTTGACGACCGCTACGTGATCGAATCAGTGCTCGGGGCCGGCGGCATGGGTCGAGTCTACCTCGGCCACCACGTCCATCTACCCCGCAAAGTGGCGATTAAGGTCCTGCAGTCCAAACTGACCAACGATCCCGCCGCCATTGCCCGATTCAATCGTGAGGCCGCCAGCACCAGTCGCATCGAAAACTTGCATGTCGCGCGGGTTTTCGATTTTGG
>JANOKE010000295.1:0-1887 GCA_031419135.1 Gemmatimonadaceae bacterium | reverse complement strand
CACGAGCGCACTTTCACGAAGTCGTTGCTGGGCTGTCGAGAAGATGTTCCACAGCGTGGCGCGCTTCTTCTCACTCAGGCGCTGCTTGCGGCCCAGTCGCGCCACATCGCGATATGACTCCCACGACGCAAGCTGCCAGGCATCCACAACCTCGGTCCACTCCTGCTCCAGGAATCGATCCGAGAACGAGTGCCCGCCAACGTCACTCGATATGGACGAAAGCAACGTCCGAATCATCGCCGACGTGGCCACCCTGGGCGTTCCGAATGACGCTTCGTAGAGCGAGATGCCGATCTCGTCAATCGCGTTAACGGTGAAGCGCTCGGCCAACGCGCTGTCGATGTCCGTGAGCCGGCGCAGCTTTTGTTGGAGCATGCGCGCGAGCGGATGGCGACGTCGACGACCGTTTCGCGCACTTCCACCAACTGCGCTGCGCCCGTGGTTGGGTGAACCTCGAGCCGACGTCGCTCAGCCCAGGCGTACGCCTTGTCGTGATGGTTCACGTAGCACAGCAGCAGCGAGTCTGCCGTCTTGTGCACGATGATACGCATGTCGCCGCTGACGCGCACCGACCAGAAGTTCTTGTCCTTTGCCTTATCGAGCTTGTGGAAGGACAGACCGGGCGCTGCGACGTTCATCTGCAAGTCGAAGGCTGTCGTCTTCACGGCCTTCTGTTCCTCGCCCGCGAGGCGGGCGAGGGCGTCAGTGAAGGTGTCGGCGATGCGGAAGTTCACGGCCGAGATCAGTCGGTCGAGCGGCGTCGCAACGGACGTCGACGCACCTGGTCACGATCGAGGACTGTCACGTGTCCCTCGAAAGCGGACGGCAGTGGGACGTTTCGTCGGCAAGCACGCGACTGCTACGCCGCGCCGCGGTTCACCAAATGGATCGCCTCATCGTGCGTGACTTCAGCAGCGTATGCAAACACCGCGCGCAGTGACTCTGCCGAAAGCTGCGGATAGCTGGTCAATACCTGCTCGTGAGTCCAGCCAGCTGCGAAAAGACCGAGCAGGAAATCCGCAGCCAAGCGAGTCCCCCGGACCACCGGCTTTCCTGCCAGCACGTTCGCGTCGGTGGTGATGAAGTCCTGCCACGTCATCGCGTTTCACCGTCGAGTTCCGTGGAATATAGCCAGCTTCGACCTGCACGAGTCCACACGAAATCGCGCAAGCGTTCGAGGCGCGTTCGGCAGTGTTTCCCGCCCATCAGGCGGGCGAGGGAATCGGCGAAGGCTTCGGGATCGCCGTTTCGCGAATGGTCGGCGAGTTCAGAGAAGCAACCTCCGCTCCAGCCCCCATAGTAGCCACGCGTCAGTCATTTTGATCACGTCACCACGATCTTCGGGAAGTACCGGATCGGCGCCGGTTATTGCCGAAAGAGCCGCGAACCAATGATCCGGGGATGTTCTCAGCGATCGTAGCAGCAGTGGCACTGCTTCTGGCCCCAAGCTAATGATCCGCTGATACGACGGATGGTTGCTCAGTGCCGATTCGGACGACCCGAACATGGTCTCGGCTTTCCATGTCGCTGCAAGCTCGCCCAAATAGTCCTGCGCTGTTTGTCTACTGATAGGCTCTGCAAAGTGTCTGCGCGCATCAATCAAACGATTTCGAATGGCCACGGAATCGACGCTGACACTGTTCTTCGACTCGTCGCAGCGAACGGAAGCGATAGCACCAAGTGACAGTGTGCTCACTGAAACAGCTCCTTTGCCTTGTCGGTGACGCTGTGGAAGAACGGAAAGTCGCTCCACAATCTCCCGTCGAGCATTCGACCGCCAGCCTTCGGCGTACGCCCTCCAACCTGCTTGAAGAAGAAAGGCACCCCTGACCGTGCGCAGGCATCACGAAGCAAGCGTATCCAGTCCAGTGAGAGCGGCCGATGGCG
>JANOKE010000294.1:0-27329 GCA_031419135.1 Gemmatimonadaceae bacterium | reverse complement strand
CAGCGCATGCACATGCGCCGGATTTCCCAGTTCACCGCCTGCCAGATCGAACGCAACCACTCCCCGATTCTTGAACGCCACGGCCAGCTCCGCCATTTCCATCGCATGGGGCCACGGCAAGCTGCGCAGCGCGCAAACGATGATGCGGGCAATCGTCCCGCACTCCACTTCGCCACGCGCCAGCCCGCTCGCGACGGCCGCGATCACGTCGTCAGGCGAAAGGCCGCGACGCGTATTGAGGGCCGGACAGAACCGAACTTCGATGTAGCGCACGCCGTCGGTCGCCGCATCGAGCACCAGTTCGTACGCGATGCGCTCCAGCGATTCGCGATCCTGCATGACCGCCAGCGTAATCTCGAATCGCGCCAGGTACTCCGTGAGATTGTCGGCATCGTCTACGCGCATCCACTCACCCAACGCCACTGCGGTGGCCGCCGACAGGGGCTGTCGCTGTTGGATGGACAACTCGAATAACGTCGAAGGACGCAACGACCCATCCAGATGACAGTGCAGTTCTGCCTTCGGCATCCGCTGGAGGATGTCGCAAAACGCTTGCGACCGTTCGCTCATGCGCGCTCCCCAGCCGACTCACGTATCGGCACCACGCGAAAGATCGCGCCTCCGGTCACGCGCGTGTCGTGCGGCACGGGAAGTCCGCGACTGTCGGTCAAACGCTGAAGGCCTGCGGCAATTCCGTCAGCCTGTTCCGGGAACAGCGCGCGCACGGCGTCGAGCGCGATCGATCCAAGCGGTACACTCACACCGCGCTCATTCACATAGACGCGGACGTCGGGCGCGGCACTCATCGTGCCCCGCTCGCCGTCACCGTGCGCAGGCGCGGCGCCGCGCTGGCCCGTACCGGCTGCAGCTGTTTGATCAGATAGCCGGTGATCGCATCGATGTCCCGAATGGCGAGCAGTTCCCGCGACACCGATGTGAGCCGATCGGCATTGTCCGGGTCGTCCAGCATGAAGTCGTTGATGATCATGGTGTATAGTCGCGAATCGATCAGCGGTGTGCCATCGCCCATGGTGAGCCGCACCACACGCTGCCACGGCGGCCGGGCCGGGTCGAAGTCCGCCAACAGCCCGCTCACGTGGATATCGGGACGGCCGCGCAGGAGTCCGCGCTCAATCGCCGTGCGCACCTGCGCGCCCCGTACGCGAAGACGCACCAGGACGTTGCCGAACGGCGAGATCGCGTGCACGCCACCGTATGTGATGGGCCCTGCCGCGACGTCCGTGCGAATGCCGCCGTTATTCCACATACCGAAATCGCCGTTGCCCATCGACCGCGCGGCATCAGCAATCAGGTTGCCCAACGCGTACTGGTTGCCCTGGCGCGGCATGGGTTCGGCCATGGTCGCCACCGCCCGATTCATTCGGCCGCTCACCCGCGCGACCGCCGCACTCACGATCGAATCCACGGCCGGATCAGCACCCGACGTGTCGGCACCCGTAACTGCGCGCAATGTGACGGTGGCTTCACTGCCGTCCAACGGAATATCGATCAGCTGTATGGCCCGGCCACTCGACGATGGTTCCACCACGGGGAAGCCGTTCACGCGGATTGCGACATTCACATGCGAGTGCCCGATAATAAAGGCGTCCGGACGTTCGGTGAGGCGTTGCGCAACGTCGATGCCTCCGCCATGACAGTCGCTGGTGTTTTCTGCCGCACAGCGGCCGCCGTCATGAATCACGCCAAGCACCACGTGCGCACCAGTGGCGCGAAGCGCCTGAATGCGCTCGCTCATGAGTGGCGCCGGATCCAGAAACCTGAGGTCCGCCACATTCCGACGCTTGGTGCTCGTGGGGGTGTGTGTCCCCGCCGCCCCCACGATGCCTATGCGGATGCCGCCACGTTCAACCACGGTGTCGGCGCGCAGCCATGACGGCATCGTATTGCTGCGATCCCGCACGTTTACACCCAACAGCCGATGCTGCAGTGCGCGCAGTCGTTGCCGCAGCGTGTCCTGTCCGAAGTCGAATTCGTGATTGCCCAGTGCGCCGGCGGCGACATCCAGGTGGTTCATCACCGCGACGGTGGGCCGTCCGGCATCCCAATCAGAGGCCGGTTGGCCAGTGAAGAGGTCGCCGGCGTGAATCACGACACTGCGACAGGTGCCCGAGCATTCGCGCTGTGCGCGACGAATCGCCGCAGAGAGTGCCACGGCACCGCCCATTTCGCGTCCGCCGGTTCCGCTCGGCAGCAGGGCGGCGTGGAAATCGCTGAACGCGATCACACGCACCATGCCGGGCACACTTCGCGCCGACAGCGTCGCGCGTGCACCAGTTCTCCCCGACGCCTCGGATGTTCGACCTCGCGTTTGCTCTGCAAACGCTGCGGCCCGCGCTGCTGCGGGCTCCAGCGTCCAATTGCGCAGCGTGTACGCCATCGGATCGAGCGATTTTCCTTCTGCCGCGACGCGGCGTACCTCATCAACCACCAATTGCCGAATGTCCGAGGCGGGTTCGAAAATGACCGGGGCACCCGCCAGCATGGCGTAGCCTCCTCCTCCCCCGGCACGGTAGTTGTTGAGCGCCAACGTGAAGGTATCCGTCGGCGTCACCGCTCGGCCATTCACGCTCAATGTCGTAATACGCCCGCCAACCGGTTGTGTGAGGTCAATCGTGTAGTCGGCGCCCGACACCACATCGAAATTGAAGCCGGGAATTGCCGGATCAACGATGCCGCCCAACGGCGCGCGACCGTTTGCATCGAGCGAGCGGTAGTAGCGTGCCGCATGTTCGAGGTACGCGCGCAATTGCGCGCCGCTCACCCGCACCGCTCGCAGGGTGTTGTCGTACGGATACAGCCTGCTGAGCGCCGCCAGGGTAATGGCGCCGGTGTCCAGCGACGCGTCGAGCGAGAACGCCGCCGTTGCCGACAACTGCGCACCCGTCGCCCGGCGCATGACCTCGTTGACCAGATCGGTGACCGGCAGGTCGACAACCCGCGCGCTGTCCGATCGCCACGCGACCATGGTGCGACCAATGGGCGCAGTGGCCCACGCCACCGTCGCGCGATGCGACGCCGCGGTGGCCGCCAGCACACGCGGTGACTCTCCATGTCCCTCGACACGTACCGAGCGGCCGCTGTGCGCGACCACGCGCCACCGACCTTTTGCGCGCTCGACCGTCAGTGTGGCAACCCCCACGCTGGTCGCCCAATTGCGAGGTTGAATGAGCAGCGCCCCATTGATCGTCGAATCAACCAGTTCGCGATGTGAATGGCCGTACACCACCAGATCGATCCCATCGATCTCGCGCGCAACGCGCGCCGCAACATTCTCCGACGGCAATTTGGTCGCCACCGTGTCGTACGTCGCCGGTTCGTTGAGGCCAGAATGCAACAGCACGACGACGACGTCGGCCTTTTGACAACGCGCGTCGGCGACCGCCCGACGCACCGCGGGAACGATGTCGGTCACCGTCAAGCGCGCCGCGCGCAGGTTGTCGGCATCCCACACCATCGAGCCGGGCGTGGTGCCACCCACAATGGCAATACGCAGCACTCCGCCCCGCGGCATCTGACGAGTGACCATCGTCCACGGCGTCACAAACGGCGCACCAGCGGCATCACGAACATTTGCCGCGAGAAACGGAAAGCTGGCCTGCGACATGGCACGTTTGAGCAGCGGCACGCCGTAGTTAAATTCGTGGTTGCCAACAACGGCCGCATCGTACTGCATCACGTTCATCGCCACGATGACCGGGTGTACCGGCGTTGGGCTGACCCGGGCGGCGACAAACAGGAGCGGATTGCCCTGCAGCAGGTCGCCGCCGTCAACCAGCAACACCCGTCCGGGATTGGCTCGGCGCAGGGAATCCACGATGGTAGCGACACCGGCCAACGATCGGGTGGAATCGGCGGCGTTCGCGTAGTAGTCCCATCCGCGTACCCGACCGTGAACATCGGTGGTCGCCGCAACCACCAGATCAACGCGCGCGGCGCCTTGCGCCTGGACACCCGCACCAACGGCGACCCACGACAGGACCGCCAGGACTGCGGCGGCCACACCCCACCTGGCTTGGACCTTCATCAACCCGCTCGACGGATTCATGGAGGAATGCTAGTCGGCGCTGGGGCGCCGCTCTACCCGGGAGAGCGACCCCGTGGTCACCGGAAAGCGGAATCCCCCCTCGCATGGCATTCGGTCGGTCGCGAAGTTCCATGGGAGATTCCTGCGGACCCAACCTCCGGTACGCAACCGTTACACCATCGTGGCAGATCCGACATCACACATCGGCAGGATATTCATCGTGTTGTGGCGAACAACGTGCACCGTCCGGACTCGGTCGTGATAAAGCCGCTCATCATCGGTATTGCGGGCGGGACCGGGTCGGGAAAGTCCACGGTGGCCCGCAAGGTCGCCGAGGCCCTTCCGAATGCGTCGGTCGCGTTCCTGGAAATGGACGCGTACTACCGTGATTTCCGGCACCTCACGCTGCAGCAGTTGCATCACGTCAATTGGGATCATCCCGATGCCTTCGACGTGGAACTCCTGACCACGCATCTGGCATCGTTGTCGCGTGGCGAACGCGTAGAGATGCCGGTTTACGAGTTCGCGTCACATTCGCGGAGCCCGCGAACCCGCGCCATTGAACCGGCCGACGTGGTCGTCATTGATGGCATCCTGCTGTTGTCCGACCAGTCGGTGCGCGCGCTGTGCGATGTGAAAGTATTCGTGGATGCCGATCCGGACATCCGGTTGATTCGCCGCATTCGCCGGGACACGGCGGTGCGTGGTCGCACCCTTGAGTCCGTGTTGGAGCAGTACCTCACAACCGTTCAGCCCATGCACCTGCAATTCGTGGAACCCAGCAAGCGCTACGCCGACGTCATCGTGCCCCGCGGTGGCAGTAACACCGTGGCGATCGAAATGATCGTCGCCAAAATCCATCGACGCCTCTCGGCGCGCGATCAGGCGCGCGAGGCATCACCTACGCCGTCGTTCGTTCCGACGGCGCCTGCGGAAATCTGACCTGCATGAATCCTGCACCGGCATCCGTAGAACGTATCCTCGTAGTCGATGACGAGCCGGAGATCGTGGCCTTGGTGGCATATCATCTGGGCAAGGCCGGCTATCGACTGGCCACCGCCTCGACCGGGCAGGATGCACTGGACGCTGCGCGTCGCGAGCGGTATTCGTTGATCGTGCTCGATCTCATGCTGCCCGGCATGTCGGGCTTCGATGTACTCGAAGTTTTGCGCGATGACAACGCGACGCGCGATGTGTCGGTCCTGATGTTGACCGCGCGACGCGACGAGCCGGATCGCATTCGCGGATTGTCCCTTGGCGCCGACGACTATCTGACCAAGCCGTTCAGCCCCGCCGAACTGGTGCTTCGGGTCGGGGCCATTCTGCGACGGGCGGGCAACATCCCGGCGGCCGCGAGCGAACGCGTCATCATCGGTCCGTTGAGCATCGATCGGGGCGCCATGTCCGTGCTCGTCGAGGACCACCCGGTGGAGCTCACGTCGACGGAGTACAAGTTGTTGCTCACGCTTGCCGAGCGGAGGGGTCGCGTACAAGGACGGGCGCATCTCCTCGAGACTGTGTGGGAAGCGGCACCCGACATCCAAACGCGCACGGTCGACATGCACATCCAGAGGTTGCGCACGAAGCTGGGTGTTGCCGGCGACCTCATCGAAACCGTCCGCGGATTCGGCTATCGCCTGCGCGCGGCAACCGCGCGCGGCACCTGAACTGCCGTCTCACGTGCGGGGAACGCAGCGGCTTCTTCCAAAGGTGATGGTGGTCGTCGCGCTCGCTGTGGGGCTGGCGCTCTTCGCGATCGCACAGCAAGTCAACATCGTTGCGGCAGGCGGGTTCGCGATTGTCTTTGGCGCTCTATGCGCCAGCGTCCTTGTGGACTCTGTCCGACGACCCCTCGAAGACCTCGAAGACGTCGCGCGAGCACTGGTCGGTGGTACGCTGACGCGCCGTCCGTCGTTGGAACCGTTCGACGAATCGGGCGGTCTCGCAGACTCACTGCGCCACTTGGCCGATCAATTGTCTGCGCAGCGTCAGGAGTTGGCCGCCGCCGAAGAGTTGCTGGTGGCGCTGACGGAATCACTCAATGAGGGTGTGGTGGCGGTCGATGCACGGCAGCAGGTGGTGCGCATCAACGAGACCGCGCGCCGACTGCTGCAATTGCGCGAGCCGGTGCCCTTCCATGCCGAACACCTGCCGCGTGATCGCGCACTTCGACAGGCGCTGACCGTCGTGCTGGCGGGCGGCGACGCCGTCCCGGACGAAGTGCGTGTCGAAGATCGCACCCTGTCTCTGACGGCGCGACCCCTTCCGGCCGGCGGTGCAGTACTCGCCGTCTATGATCTCACACCTTTTCGGCGGCTCGAAGCCGTGCGACGCGACTTCGTGGCCAACGTGTCGCACGAACTGCGCACGCCCCTTACCGTGGTGAGCGGGTTCGTGGAAACGCTCGCTGACGAAGAGTTGCCTCCCGACTTGCGTCGCAAGTTCATGGGGATGGTCGAGGCGAACGTGCGACGCATGCAACGCATCGTCGACGACCTGCTGGATCTGTCGCGCATCGAGTCTGGCGGTTGGCTTCCCAATCCCATCGAGCAAGACGTTGCCGCCCTGGCGTCTGAGATTTCTGCACCCTTGCTGGAGAACGCGCGGGCCAAGGGCGTGGTACTGCGAGTAGCGGTGGCGCCCAACGCCAGCACGGTCTACGCCGATTCCACGGCCGCTCGACAAATCTTGATCAACCTGACCGAAAACGCGCTGCGACACACGACCAGCGGAGAGGTCGTGCTGTTCTCCGAAGCCGACGCCGAGGGAATCTGGATTGGCGTGCGCGATACTGGAGTCGGTATTGGCGTCGAACACGTGCCACGCATCTTCGAGCGCTTCTACCGGGCTGATCCCGGTCGGGCACGCGAGGCCGGCGGCACCGGTCTTGGCTTGGCCATTGTACGCCACCTGACCGAAGCGCATGGAGGGCGGGTTCGCGCTGAGAGCACGCCTGATGTTGGCACCACGATTGCCGCGTTCTTTCCTGCCGCCGGTACGAAGACGGAGTAGACGTGGTTCAGCCGCCCTCTGCGGGGTGCTCCGACGACTCCTCAGAGTGGGCCAATGTCTGTCCATTCGAAGCAGCGTCGGACGGGGCGACCTCCTGGATCCCCTCGGTTGGCGTCGTCGCAAAGGTCGGCGCCTCAGCACGACGGGGCCGCTTTCCCGCGTACGCCTCGGCAATCAGCCGCGGCAACATGACACCCGACGGACCTTCAACAGCCAGCACGCTTGGTCCTCGACGTTGACCGTCCATCGACGGATTCACGATAATGACCGTGGCGCCGTGGGCCGCCGCCACCCACGGCAAGGAGGCCGCAGGCTCCACAACGTTGGATGTGCCGACCGAGAGAAATACATCGCAGGCTACGGCGGCATCGCGCGCCCGCTGGTACTGATCCATGGGAAGTGGTTCGCCAAACCAGACCACGTCCGGGCGCAACAGCGCCCCGCACCTCTGGCAGAGCGGCGGCGCGTCTGACTGCTCCAGCGTGGGCTCAATAGTTCCCGCGCATCCGGCGCTGCACCGCGCCCGCATCAGCGAGCCATGCAGCGACACGATATCACGATTGCCGGCCCGCTGGTGCAGATCATCCACATTTTGCGTGACCAACGTGCAGTGGGACACTCGAACCGCCAAGGTCGCCAGCGCCGCATGTCCTGGATTCGGGTGCGCAGCCCGAACCAGGGCGCGACGAGCAGCGTACCACTGCCAAACCCGTTCAGGATGTTTGGCGAAGGCGGCTGGGGTTGCCAACTCCTGTGGCGAGAACTTTGCCCAGTGGCCGGTCAATGCATCCCGAAACGTCGGAATGCCGCTCTCAGCCGACGTGCCGGCGCCGGTCAGGACACAAACGTGTTCAGCCGAACGCAACGCGCGGGCTGCCACCGATAGCGCTTCGGAGCGCGTCTGAGGATCGGTGGTAGGCGGGGAAGCTACCCGGCGCGGGTAGGCATCGAAGCCGTTGGGAAAGTGGGAGGCGGTCATTCCGAGGCGACATTACACGGATCAGGCCTGCTCGGCAACGGGGGGAGACCCAAAATCCACACCATTTGTTTCTGCGGCCTTGGAAGCGGCCCGTGACGCGATCGTTGCATGGCCGTGGGCAGATCGAAACCTGAGTCACAGACGTTTCTCGGTGTCCGGAGCGCGCAGTTGGGCGCCCACACCAGAACGACACTCCGACTCTGACGACGCCCTATGCATGATTTCGCCCGCGGACCTCACTCCTCTACGCCGATCAGCGTGCGGCGCCGCCTACTTGCCGTGGGACAGCGGCTGGCGTTGTTGGTGGGATTGGCCGCCCCGATGGTCGCTGCAAACGCCCAAGACACCGCGCCAACCGGAAAGATCGCGGGACGCATTGTCGACGCGTTAACCGGCCAGGGGCTCAACGGTGCGCAGATCCAACTGGTGGGCACCACGAACGGCGCAATGTCGGGAATTGATGGACGCTATTTCATTGTTCGCGTCCCGGCTGGAACCGCCACCCTGCAAGTGCGACGCATTGGGTACGGTCCCAAAACCGTGACCGGCATCATCGTACCGGCAAACGATGCGGTCCAGCAGGACATCTCGCTCAAGACGGCCGATCTGCAACTCGCGGCGATCAGCGTCACCGCGAACAAGGAGAAAGGTTCCGTTACCGATGCGCTCGACCAACAGAAGAATGCAACCAACGTGGTGAACGCGATCACGGCCGAGCAGATCGCGCGCAGCCCGGATGCCGACGCTGCCCAAGCCGCACAACGCATCTCGGGTGTGACGGTGCAAGACGGCAAGTACCTGCAGGTGCGAGGATTGGGTGAGCGTTATACCACTGCGTCGCTGAACGGCGCGCGCCTCCCCAGCCCGGAGCCCGAGCGCAAGGTCATTCCGCTTGACCTGTTCCCGTCCAGCCTCCTGCAGGATGTTACTACAAGCAAGACGTATACGCCCGATCAGCCGGGCGACTTCGCTGGTGCGAATGTGAATATTCGCACCAAGGAGTTTCCGGCCAGCCGACAGATCAACTATTCCATGAGCGTTGGGGGCAACGATCGCGTGGTCGGCCGAACGTTGCCCATGGCGCCACGCGCAGGTGGTGAGCTGGTGGGCTTCTCATACGGTGCCCGAAAAATGCCTGCCGCACTCTCGCAGGCCAACTTCTTCGGCAACGTCTCGCAGACGCAATACAACCAGATGGCGCTGCAACAACGCAACGTGTGGGATGCCGTGCCGCAGTCGGGTGGCCCCAATGGCTCGTTTGGCGCGTCCACGGGTGGCAACACGATTTTCGGCAGGCGCGTGGGATACGTGCTCAGTGGCAACTACGGATACTCCGAGGAAGTGCGCGCGAACGAGCGCTTTGCTGTCGGCAATCAAGGGCCGGACAATACAGTCGTGCCGCTGACGTCGCTGGCTGGCACGACGGGTCGGTCAAGTATTCAGTGGGGAGGGATTGCGAATTTTTCGACACTGCTGGGCCAGAGCTCACGCCTGTCACTCAATTCCACGGCCACCCGTAGCGCGGACAACGAAGCTCGAACCGATCGCGGATTCGACGAGAACCTTTCCGACAGCATTGCGCGCACTACGCTGCGGTATGTCGAACGCGGCGTGGTCACGGTCACGGGACAGGGCGAACATCAACTTGGCGACCGCAACAAGACGTCCTGGTCGGCGACCTACGGCAGCACCACGCGTCGCGAGCCGGATCGCTCCGACGTAGTGTATTCGCGCGGCTCGGACGGCAGGTTCTCGCTGCTCGCGTCGCTGGACGGCGCGCGCCGCCTGTACTTCAAGCTCAACGAGAACAACACGACCGCGCAACTCGACCATGCGTTCCAGATTGGCGAGGTGGCACAACAGAATACGCTCAAGGTCGGTGTCTACACGCGCAGCACCGATCGCCAGGCCGACGCACCTATTTATGCCTTCATTTCCCGTGCGCCGTCGTCGCTGCTGACCGAAAGCCCACGGGTCATCTTCGGTTCCGCGCAGTCCTGCCCCACTTGCTCCCTGATCAACATCCAGCCCATTGGACAGGCCGGTTCCTACACCGCGACGGATCGCACGTCGGCCGGCTACGCGATGCTCGACTGGGCTCTTCGTGAGAACATTCGCGTGATCGCGGGGGCGCGCGTGGAAGCGGCGAAAATCAACGTGGATGCCAGCACACAGGGGGGATTCACCGCCGCGGCGCGGCTCGACAATACCGACGTGCTGCCGTCTGTACTGGTCAACACGCGTCTTTCCGAGTCACAGAATCTGCGCTTCGGCGTCACCCGCACGCTGGCGCGGCCGGAATATCGGGAACTGGCGCCGGTGACGTTTCGCGACGTGCTGGGTGGTGTCAGCGTAACCGGGAACGACAAGCTCCGGCGGTCGCTGATCGACAACTACGATCTGCGCTACGAAATCTTTCCGAACGCCGGCGAGGTGCTCAGCGTCGGTGGTTTTGTGAAGCACTTTGATCGGCCGGTGGAACGTATCGAGTCGGCATCGTCCGGTGCGTATCAGGCGTTGTATCAGAACGCCGTGAGCGCGGTGGACATCGGGTTGGAACTCGAGGCCCGGAAACAGCTCGGTTTTCTGGGCTCATGGGCGACATCGTTCACCGGCTTCTCCAACGTGACGATGATGTCGTCCAAGGTCACGCTGGACACCACTCGCGGCCTGGCGGTGACTGATCGCACGCGTCGCCTGGTTGGGCAGGCGCCCTATGTGGTGAACGCCGGCCTCACGTACTCGTCGCCCAGTGGCCGGACCAATGCGACCCTGCTATACAACGTGGTCGGCGAACGCATCTACGCGGCCGGCGTTGCCCCGTTGCCGAATATCGTGGAGGCGCCGCGCGACATCGTGGATTTCTCGCTGCGTTTTCCCGTCTGGCGCGAGGTGTCGGGACGTCTCGATGCGCGCAACCTGCTCGATGCCCGCTACCGCTTCATGCAAGGGAATCTGGAACGGGAAGGCTACAACGCCGGCCGCACGATTGCGTTCGGGCTTTCCTGGCGGCAGTAGGTCGATCGGGTTGGTCGGTGTCGTGACCCCACGGTCGTGTCGCGCACGGGAAGCGTGACACGACCGTGACGCGTTCATGATCGCGACACGACGTCGGTTCGCTTTCGTAACGTACGGCCCATCGCCTTCATCGATCGGCCGCTCACTCTCTACGACAACAGGAACACCGATGACGATGTCATTGCGTACTCGCGCATGCGTCGCAGCCACGGCCGCAATCCTTGCGCTGTCCGGCTGTAGCGGCGAAGATCCCGTTTCACCGCCCGCGAAAGGTTCGCTGACCGTGACGATTTCCGGTCTGCCGGCTGGCACCGCCGCCAGTGTCTCGGTAACCGGTCCGGCTTCGTTTTCTCAGGTCGTGACGGCCACGCAAACACTCAGCGTTGATGCCGGCAGCTATGCCGTATCGGCCGCGCAGGTCACCGTGGGAATCGCCCGCTACAACGCCACGGTCACGGGCTCGCCGGCGGCGGTGTCGTCGAATGGAACGAGCGCCGTCACGGTGGCCTACGGTCTCACGGCCAATCCGACCATTGTGCTCAGCGGATCAATCGCGGCCAGTCGCACCCTCACGCCCGACACAAACTATGTGATTCGCGGCTTCGTGTACGTGAACAGCGGGGCAACGCTCACGATCAACGCCGGCACCAGGCTGGTTGGTGACACCACCGCCCTCGGCTCGGCGCTGTTCGTTCTGCGCGGGGCCCGCATCGTGGCCAACGGCACCGAGTCTCTGCCCGTCGTTTTCACATCACAACGCAGCGCGGGGAATCGCTCACCTGGCGATTGGGGCGGACTGATCATCGTGGGCAATGCCCGGAACAACCGCTCGGGCAGCATCATCATCGAAGGCTCGAATGGGTCGGTGGTTGGTGCCGATCCCAACGGCATTGTTTACACCGGCGGCAGTAACGACGCGGACAACAGCGGCACGCTGCGCTACGTGCGAGTGGAGTTTGCCGGTTACGCCACGCTCCCTGACAACGAACTCAATTCGTTTACGTTCGCCGCCGTTGGCAGCGGCACCACGTTTGAGTATCTGCAGTCCGTGGCCGGACTCGACGACTCCTTTGAGTGGTTCGGCGGCACGGTGGATGGCAAGTATCTGGTGTCGTACGAGGCCGGTGACGATCACTTCGACACCTCGGAGGGATACCGCGGGCGCAATCAGTTCCTGATCGCCTATCAGTCAACCTTTCTTACCCCGCGTGCGGGCGCCGGGGCGATCTCGGCCGATCCACAGGGTTTCGAAGTGGACGGGTGCAACGGCGGCGGGTGCACGGCTCCGTCAGGCGCGAATGCCCAGAGTTCCGGTCGCGACGACGGACTCTACACGATGAACCTCTTTGCGAACTTCACCGTCATCGGTGTCGGAAGCACGCAGACCACGCCGACGAATGGTGGTGTGGGGATGGTGCTTCGTCGCGGCACGGGCGGCTACTACGTCAACGGCGTGGTTTCGCGCTGGCCGCGTCAGGCCATCTCGCTTCGTGATTCAACGTCGAATAACCGGTTTGTCGTAGACTCGCTCCTCGCGCGCAACTTGTACTTCGCAGACAATGGCACACAGAATACCGGCGTGATGTTCGATCCGACCGGCACCAATTTCGGGCAGGAAGCGGCGTTCAGTGGCCGCAACTCCAACATCACGGTCGCTGCCGGATCGGTGACAGCCGCCAGTCTCTTCCTGGCGCTGCCAGCGGGCGCTTCATCGACCACCGGGGCCGACTTTGATTGGTCGCCCGCGGCCAGTTCGCCTATTGCGACTGGAGGCCTGAACAGCTTTGCCGCAGATCCACGTATCGCCGCCCGCGCCGGCACCTTTATCACGCCAACCGCGTATCGCGGCGCGGCCGCACCGGGCGGACCAAAGTGGTGGGCCAACTGGACCAGTTACGCCCGCAACTAATGGCGCCTGAGTTTTCGAAACCATGAGCCTCCGCACGACATGGCGCGCAACGGTGAGATACGCGACTGCCTGTCTCGTGTTTCAGGGCGCGTGCCGCAGTCGCGACGCGACGCCGTCGTCTGCCGACTCACAAGCGGCACATGTGCGCGACGTCATCGCAAGCGGGGGCGTGGTCGATTCCATTCTCCCGATTGCGGAGCAGTTGCGCCGCTTTCGCGCCGACATTCCGGAGCAGCCAGACACCCTTCGCCTGGCCAGCGCGTCAGTTGACGCGCTGGTCGAGCGATGGGCCGCTGCCATCGCCACTCAGGATACGGCCGCGCTCAACCATCTTGTGCTGGACCGGGCGGAGTTCGCGTGGCTGTACTACCCGGGCTCCACGCTCAGCAAACCGCCCTACGAATCGCCACCGCAACTGTTGTGGGGCCAGATAGTGAACAACTCCGACAACGGCGCGCGCCAGCTCTTGGCGCGTTTCGGCGGGGCTCGTTTCGATGTGGCGTCGGTCACGTGTCCCGCCCCCAGTGATTCCACAGCGACCGGCCGGGTGTATGTCAATTGTGTGGTGCGCGTTCGTGTGAAAAACGGACGCGTCATTGAGGGCACGCTGTTCGGTTCGATTGTGGAACATCGGGGCCGCTTCAAGTTCCTGGGCTACGCCAACCGCCTGTAGTGCTGAGCCGATGATCCCGCCGTCCCTTCACGTGCACTTCGCGTGCGCCGCGATACTGCTTGCCGCCTGCGCGCCGCGCGATGCCGCGCCGGCCGCCGACACACCAAACTCCGCCGCGATGGGTAGCCTCCGCGTCGATCTCACCGGCGCCGGCGCCACCTTTCCCTATCCCTTGTACGCGCGCTGGTTCAACGAGTACGCGCAGCGCACCAACGTCCGCATCAACTATCACTCCATCGGATCGGGCGGCGGCATTCAGCGGATGCTCGACGGTACCGTTGACTTTGGCGCCACCGATGCGCCACTGACCGACGAGGAACTCGCGCGTTCGCCGACACCAATCATTCACGTACCCACGGTCCTCGGTGCCGTGGCCGTGACCTATAACCTCCCTCCGCGCACACGTCCGCTCAAGCTGTCCGGCGAGGTGCTGGCCGACATTTTTCTTGGCCGCATCACCCGATGGAACGACGCCCGGTTGATTGCGCTCAATCCGGACGCGCCGCTCCCTGACCATCCGCTGCACGTGGTCCATCGCACCGATGGAAGCGGAACCTCGTACATCTTCAGCGACTTCCTGGCCGCCGTCAGCCCGCAGTGGCTCGCCGGACCGGGACGCGGAAAAGACCTGCAGTGGCCCGTAGGCACTGGCGGCAACGGCAACGAAGGGGTGGCTGGCCACGTGAAACAGACCCTCGGATCGATCGGCTATCTGGAGGTCGTGTACGCACGACAGAACCACTTGCCGGTGGCCCACGTGCGCAATCGCGCGGGACGGTTCATGTCGCCCATGCCATTCGAGATCGCATCGGCCGCCGCTGGCGCCAGCAGCACATCCGGGGCGCCGAGCGATCTGCGGCGCTCGCTCGTGAATGCGCCGGGTGATCAGTCGTATCCCATCGCGTCGTTCACGTGGATGCTGATCTCTCCGCAGCGTATCGGTCCCGGGAAATCGCGACAGTTGGCGGAATTTCTCCGCTGGGCCCTTATTGATGGCGGCGATATGGCCAGCAGCCTGGGGTACGTGGCGCTGCCCACGGTGACCTCCGAACGTGTGCTGGCGTTGCTCGACTCCCTCGCCGCGACACCTCTGCGCCGCCCGTAAGGGTTACTCGCCGCCATCCTCGGCATGATGCTTGATGGACTTCCCTTCGACGAGAAACACGACGCCTTCCGCGACATTGGTGGCAAGGTCGGCAACCCGTTCGAGATTTCGGGAAACCAGCAGCACCTCCATGCCGGAGCTGATCATCTGCGGATTCTCCATCATGTGGGTAAGGAGGATGCGAAACACCGAGCGATTGAGCGCGTCGACGTGATCGTCCCGGCGACAGATTTCACGTCCCGCCGTGGCGTCTCCACGGATGAACGCGTCGATCGCATCGCCGAGCATGTGCCGGGTGAGGCGGGCCATTTCGACGATCTCAGGCTCCGGCACGATGGGACGGGCCTTGGAAACCCGCGTGGCCGACTGCGCAATGTTCACGGCGTGATCGCCCACGCGCTCCAGATCGTTGGCGATCCGCATCGCCGACGTCAGCATTCTCAGGTCGCGCGCCATCGGTTGTTGCAGGGCCAGCAGCGAGATGCACCGCTGCTCGATATCCACCTCACGGGTATCAATCTCCCGGTCACCGAGAATCACGCGATGTGCCTTTTCCTCGTCGTGCGAGAGCAACGCCTCAACCGCCAGCGCGAGCGCCGTCTCCGCGGCGCCCGACATCGTGACGAGTCGCGCGCGCACGTCGGCCAGCTCCTCGTGAAAGTGCCTGTGTGTCTCGGTCATCCAAATCTCCCGGTGATGTAGTCTTCGGTGCGTTCGTGCTGCGGCTTCGTGAAGATCTGCTCCGTCTCGCCCATCTCCACGAGCCGGCCCGCGTCGAAGAATCCGGTGCGGCCCGCAACACGAGCCGCTTGCTGCATGTTATGGGTGACAATAACGATGGTGTAATCGTGCTTCAACTCGAATATCAGCTCCTCTACCTTCTGCGTGGCGATCGGATCAAGCGCCGAGCACGGTTCATCCATCAGCAGCACCGAGGGCGCGTTGGCCAATGCGCGCGCAATGCAGAGCCGCTGTTGCTGTCCGCCGGAGAGCCCGGTGGCCGGCTGCGACAGTCGGTCTTTCACCTCATCCCAGAGTGCCGCGCGTCGCAGGCATCGCTCCACCTCGTCGGGCAACTCCGAGGCGCGCACCAGCGCATTGAGCCGCGGACCGTACGCCACGTTGTCGTAGATGGACTTGGGGAAGGGATTGGGTCGTTGAAAGACCATGCCAACCCGTTGACGGTGCGTCACCACATCCAGCGCCGCGCTGTATACGTTGCGCCCTTCGACCATCAACTCGCCAGACACGCGGGAGTCGGTGACGAGATCGTTCATCCGGTTGATGCAGCGCAGAAACGTGCTCTTGCCGCAACCGGATGGTCCAATGATGGCCGTGACCGCCTTCGGTGCGAACTGCAGCGTGATCTCATGCAACGTCTTGCGCGCGCCATACCAGAACGAAAAGTTCCTCGCCTCGATGGCAATCGACGATGGAGCAACAGCGGCCTCCGGCATCAGCCGAACCGACCCGTGATGTACGCGTCGGTCTGCGCTTCACGCGGTGCCGTGAAGATCTGCCTGGTCGCGCCGTGCTCCACCATCGTCCCCAGGTAGAAGAAGCTGGTCGTGTCGGAGACGCGCGCCGCCTGCTGCATATTGTGCGTCACGATTACGATCGTGAACTCCCGCTTCAGGTCGAATACCAGTTCCTCGATGCGCTGCGTACCCAGCGGATCGAGCGACGCCGTCGGTTCATCAAGCAGGATCACCTCGGGTTCCGGCGCAATACTCCTGGCCAGGCAGAGTCGTTGCTGCTGTCCACCGGAGAGTGACATCGCGTTGGAGTGCAGCCGGTCCTTGACTTCGTCCCAGAGCGCCGCGCGCTGGAGCGAGCGTTCGACCACCTCGGCGATGCGCGCTTTGGACAGTGACCGATCCATGACCAGACCGGCCGCCACATTGTCGGCAATGGACATGAACGGGAACGGCGTTGGCTTCTGGAACACCATGCCGATGCGACGACGCAGCCGTGCAGGCGACACGCCCGGCGCGTACACATCCTGTCCGTCCAGCATCACCCGACCGTCAATCCACGTGCCGGGCACCGTTTCGTGCATCCGGTTGATGGTCCTGAGGAATGTCGATTTCCCGCAGCCCGATGGCCCGATCAGCGCGTGAACCTGATTGGGCGCGAACGACAACGTCACGTCCTTCACCGCGACCAGATTGCCATACATCGCGCTCAGTCCTTCGGTGCGGACACGCGCTACCACGTCACTCATGGCGGGCAAATCGCTGACGGGTGGCCAGGCGTGCAGCAATACTCAGCACGAGTACGACAAAGATCAGCACCAGCGACGCCGTCCAGGCCAGCTTGTGCCACTCCGGATACGGTCCGGTAGCATACTTGTAGACCACCAGGGGGAGCGCGGCCATGGGCCGGTCAAGGTTGAACGAAAAGTATTCCGAGCCGAGCGCCGTGAACAGGAGCGGCGCCGTTTCACCGGCGATGCGCGCGACGGACAGGAGCGAGCCCGTGACGATGCCCGGCAGCGCGGTGCGCAACACCACCACCAGCGTGGTGCGCCAACGCGTATATCCCAGTGCCAGCGCCGCTTCGCGAAGAGAGTCGGGCACCAGGCGAACGAGTTCTTCCGTGGTGCGCATCACCATCGGAATCATCAGAAATGCGAGCGCGAACGAACCGGCGAGCGCGGAGAAGTGATGTTGCGTGGCCACCACCCACGTCCACGCGAGCAGGCCGACCACGATCGAGGGGGTGCCGTTCAGCACATCGGCCACGAATCGCGTGATCCAGGCGAGCCGCGTGCCGCGATACTCGCTTGCGTAGAGCCCACCCGCGATGCCCAGCGGCACACCAACCAGCGACGCCACGCCGACAATCAGGAGTGTGCCATTGATTGCATGCGCTACACCGCCGCCAGACTCCCCGACCGGAACCGGTCGATGCAAAAAAAAGTCGATTGAAAGCGACGACGCGCCCCGCAGGATAAGTGAGCCCAGTATCAGGAAAAGCGGGAGCACCGCGAGCACTACCGCCACGCCCATGAGCGTCACCATGAATCGAGACTTGCCCCGACGGAGCGCTCGGCGCAGGGTCACGAACCGCCCCGCCCGCGCGACACGCGCCAAATCATGAGTCGCGCCGCCGCGTTGACAAGCACCGTCACGCCGAACAGCAACAGCGCCATGTAGATCAATGCCGATTCGTGGATCGGCCCCCCCGCCGCATCCGCGAACTCGTTGGCGATCACCGCCGCCATCGAATAACCCGGCGCGAACAGCGAGGCGGCAACCTCGTGCCGATTGCCGATGAGCATCGTCACGGCCATCGTCTCACCAAGCGCGCGACCGAGGCCAAGGATGATCGCTCCGATAATTCCGGATTTGGCGTACGGCACGATCGCCGTGCTTACCGCCTCCCAGCGTGTCGCACCGAGGGCAAGCGCGGCTTCGCGCTGTCCCTCCGGCACGGCAAGCAACACCTCGCGCGACACCGACATCACGAACGGCACGATCATGATGGTCAGGATCAAAGCAGCCGAGAGCACCGACGGGCCGTAGATCGGCCCCGCGAACAGCGGGAGAAAGCCGAGTCGCGCCTGCAGAACCGGATAGACCCACGTTTTCAGGAAGGGAATGAGGACGAAGATTCCCCAGAGTCCATACACCACGCTGGGAATCGCCGCGAGCAGTTCTATCACCGTCGCCACGGGTCGACGAAGCGGCCCGGGTGCAAATTCGGTGAGGTAGATGGCCACCCCCAGCGACAACGGCACGGCCATTGCCAGCGCCAGCAAAGACGTGAGTAACGTGCCAACGATTGCCGGCCACGCACCAAACTGGCCCGCCACGGGGTCCCAGGTGGATGACGCGATGAAACCGATTCCGAAGCGACCCGCCGCAGGCAGCGCCCCACGAGTGAGCTCGGCGAGAAGCGCGAGCAGCAGCGCAGGTATCGTGCACGCCGCGCCAATCAACAGCCACTTGAAGAGCGCGTCACCCCTCGACGTACCGGATAGCGCGCCCGGCTTGGTCTTCAGGGAAGTACCCGGCCCGCTCCCTTGAGCGTCGCGATCCTTTTCTTCACCAGATCCGCGACCGGTGTCGGCAACGGCGCGTAGTGCAATTCCTTCGCCATCGCTGCCGCCTCCGCACCAGTCATCCAGAGCAGGAACTGCTTGATGGCCGTTGCCTTGTCCACATCGGCGAGATCGGGATTGATCAGCAGCCAGGTGAATGACGCCACCGGGTACGCGTCGGCGCCATTGGCATTCACGATCGAAACGCGAAAGTCGGTGTCCTCCGGCAGGGTGACACCAGCCGCCGCCGCACTTACGCTCTCGAGCGTCGGCGTAACAAAGCGGCCAGCACTGTTGCGAATCGCACCAACCGGAAGCTCATTGGCCAACGCGTAAATCAGCTCTACGTACCCAATGGTTCCTTCCACCTGCTTAATCTGCTGTGTAACGCCTTCGTTCCCCTTGCCGCCCAAACCAACCGGCCAGTTGACCGACTTGCCTCGGCCCACTCTGGTTTTCCATTCGTCCGAGACCGTGCTGAGATAGTCGGTCCAGATAAACGTGGTGCCCGATCCATCGGAGCGATGCACGACCAGCAGATCCATGGCGGGAAGCGTCACATCCGGATTGAGCGCCACGAGTCGCGGGTCATTCCACTTGGTGATCTTGCCAAGAAAAATGTCCGCGATCGTTGCCGCGTCGAAATGCAGTTGCGCCTTGCCGATCGCCGGCACATTCCAGGTGATCGCGTCGGCGCCGAGTACAGTCGGCAGATGCACAACCTGTCCCTTCACCGCCGTAATCTCGGCGTCGGACATTGGACCATCCGTGGCGCCAAACTCCACCGTGCCTTCCGTGAACTGCTTTACGCCCGCCCCAGACCCGAGCGACTGATAGTTGACTTGATTCCCAGTCGTCTTGTAGAAGGCATCGAACCACTTCGAGTAGATCGGATAGGGAAACGTGGCGCCGGCTCCCGTGAGCGCTACCGTTTTGTGCTCGCCCGATCCCGCGCAGGCGACAACCATGCAGGCGGCAACACCGAGAACGACGGACCGAACCAAACCGGTGCGAAACGACGCGACGGGCATCCTGGACTCCAGCGTGGAGAGTGACGACATGACGATGAACAGGTGATTCAGGGTGAGCCTGATGGTAAGGCAGTCCAGATGCGAATTAGCCGCCGCTGAACTGGCTTCAAGTTCACCCAACCATGTCACGGAATTGTCACGTCAACGTCACGAAGGGGCCACGACGGCCGCCCCGATACCCCAGCCCGCGAGTGAATCTGGACCTGTTCATCGCGCTCGCGTTCGATAGCTTGCGGCAGTGATGATTCCTCTCCTGCTGAGGCGAAGCATATGACGGCGCGTCCGCTCACACCGGCCTTCGGCAACGCCGGAAGCGGCGATCAACGCATCGCCGCCATCGACATCGGATCCAACTCCATCCGGCAAATTGTCGCCGACGTTTCGCCCACGGGCCAGATCCGTGTGTTGGACGAAATGAAGGCCATGCCGCGGCTGGGTGAGGGACTTGAGCGCACAGGTGCGCTCGGGCAAACGGCGCTCGTCGCCGCGCTTGCCTCGGTGCAGCGTATGGTGATGCTGTCGCGGCAGCTGGGTGCCGCGCGCATCGAAATCGTGGCCACCAGTGCGGTGCGCGATGCCGCCAATGGCTTGGAATTCACCAGCCGCCTGACGACGCTCACCGATATCGAGGTGCGCGTGCTGAGCGGCGAACAGGAAGCGCTGCTCTGCTTTCGCAGTGCCCTCGCGCACTTCGATCTTGGCGTCGGCCGCGTGTTGGTCATGGACATTGGCGGCGGATCGCTCGAGATCGTGCTGGCCAAGGATGGCCTTATTGAGCGCGTCGCCTCGCTGCCCTTCGGCGCGGTGCGACTCACCGAGCGGTTCCTGTCGCCACTCGTCCGCCCGCGCGGGGTGCGTGCGTTGCGGGAGCATGTGCGCGATGGACTGCGACGGGCATCGCCCGTCAAGGACTGGCGTGGTGTACGTGTCATCGGCTCGGGCGGCACCTTTACCAACCTCGCGGGCATCATGCTGCAGCGCCAGGGACTCACGTCGCGTGCGCCGCACGGCACGCACGTTACGCGGGTGGAACTCGAGCATCTGCTCGACTGGATGCAGCGACTCGATCCGGCGGAACGGGTGCACGTGCCCGGCCTGAATCCGGCGCGCGCCGACATCATCGTTGCCGGATTGGCCACCGCGGCGGAAGTGCTGGCGCGCTTCGACGCCCGTGATCTGGTCAGTTCGGGCTACGGCATTCGGGAAGGACTGCTGCTGGAATCAGCGCGCGTAACTCCGGTGGTGGCCGATCCGGGTGCGGCGCGCGAGCGCTCGGTGAGGGAGTTCGCGGAACGATGCCATTTTGAGGAACCCCACTCACGGCAGGTGCAGACGCTCGCGCTGCAACTGTTTGACTCGTTGGCACCGCGCATGGGCCTTGGCGCCGTCGACCGCCGGATGCTGTCGGACGCAGCGCTGCTGCATGACGTGGGGTATCACATCAACTACGAGAATCACCACAAGCATTCGTTCCATCTCATCAAGCATGCGGAATTGCTCGGGATGACACCCGCCGAACAAATCGCCATCGCCCACATCGCGCGCTACCATCGTGGCGCACCACCCAAGCGCAAGCACCGGGGCTACGCGCAACTCGATCGTGTGCTGCGCGAACGTATCGTCAAGCTGTCGGCCTTGCTGCGCCTTGCCGATGGACTCGATCGCGGACACGTGGGAGCGGTGGCGCGACTCAAGATTCGCTGGGCGTCCGAGGTGTTGCGGGTGAGCGTGATCGAAGCCGATGGCGCAACGGGCGTGCGACTGGAATGCTGGGGCGGCGCGCGCAAGCGCGCGTTGCTGGAGCACGTGTTGGGCAGGCCCATCGAAATCCTCGCGCCCGACGGCACCGTGATCACCTTCGACGAGGGGGACGGCGAGTAGCGCCGCCTCCGCATCAGCCGTCTTAGATCACCGGGTTGGTACGCCCCTTCCCTTCGGTACGGGCGTGACCGCGTGACTTCGGCGAACGTTTTCGCGCGGCCGGTGTTGTCTTGCCGTCAGGCAGCATCCCCCACGGTTCGCGCATGAACATCTCCTGCGTCGCGCGCTCCGGCGCTCCCTCTGGGTGCCGTCGACGGTACTGCCCGTCGGCATGCAGCTCCCAGGCCTGGCGATTGTCGGACAGACACGTCTCCAGAACCGACTTCACTTTCCGGTGCAGCAACGCGCCTTCAATGGGCACCATCGCCTCGACCCGACGGTCAAGATTGCGCGGCATCCAGTCGGCCGAGCCGATGTAGTACTCCGGATGACCGCCGTTGGCGAAAAACTGCAGTCGGGAATGTTCCAGAAAGCGCCCGATAATCGAAATCACGCGGATGCGTTCGCTCACCTGCGGCACGCCTGGCAGGAGACAGCAAATACCGCGCACAATGAGATCGATCTCTACGCCCGCCTGTGACGCGCGATACAACGCGCCGATGATACCGGGATCGACGAGCGCATTCATCTTGGCAATGATGCGACCGGCGCGACCCGCGATCGCGTGAGCGGTTTCGCGTTCGATCAACTCCATGGTCCGTTCACGCAGGTTGGCGGGAGCGACCAACAACTTGCGGTACCGCTTCTGCCTCGACATGCCGGTGAGCGAATTGAACAGATCGGTCAGGTCGGCGCCAATCTGCGGATTGCAGGTGAACAATCCCATGTCGGTATACAGCCGCGCCGACTTGGAGTTGTAGTTCCCCGTACCCAGATGACAATACCGACGGATGCCATCCTCGTCGCGACGCACGACCAGCGCGGTTTTGGTGTGCGTCTTGAGCCCCGGCAACCCGTAGGCCACATGGATCCCGTAGCTCTCCATCGTTCGGGCAAACGAAATATTGTTCTGTTCGTCGAACCGGGCCTGCAGTTCAATCAGGACGGCAACCTGCTTACCCTGTTCGGCCGCCTCCGTAAGGGCGTTCACGATCGCCGTGTCGCCCGACGTGCGATACAGCGTGAGCTTGATGGCCAGTACCTGCGGATCATGCGCGGCCGTTTCAAGAAAGGTCTCGACCGACGCGCCGAACGACTCATAGGGGTGATGCACGAGCAGGTCGCGTTCGCGAATGGCGTCGAACACATTGCGCCCATCGCGCAACGCCGGCGGGACCACCGGCGTGTACGGCTTGTCGTGCAAATCGGCCAGGTCAATCTCGCTCAGCGTCATCAGGTCGCCCAGCTCCATCACTTCGTCGATGGTATGCACGTCGTCGGCGCGCAGCGGCGCCACCGCCTGGGTTTCGCTTTCACCCAACTCCTCCAGCAGCAACTGACGCATGGCCGCCGGCATGTCACGATGCACTTCGAGCCGGACCACCTCGCCAAAGCGACGCTGAAACACCTGCTGTTCGATGGTCTCCAGCAGATCGTCCGGTTGATCGATCTGGCCGAGATCCAGATCGGAGTAGCGCGTGATCCGAAACGTGTGCCACTGCGTGACGGCCAACCCCGGGAACAACTCGCCAAGGTTGGCACCGATGACGTCTTCCAACGGGACGAACGAGTGCCCCCGCCCCACGGGAACCCAGCGCGGCAGTGACCGCGGCACCTTCACGCGCGCGAAGTGCTCGGAACCGGTCACCGGATCTCGAATCTCCACGGCCAGCGAGAGCGAGAGATTGGAGATGTAGGGAAACGGGTGCCCGGGGTCGACCGCGAGCGGCGTCAATACGGGAAACACCTGCGATTCGAAATACTCGCTGACGGTCCGTGCTTCGTCGATCGACAGTTGGCTCATACGCACCAGACGGATGCCGCGCGCCTCGAGCGCTGGCCACAACTGCTCACGCAGCACCGCGCGGCGGCGTTCGAGCAGTTCCTCGACCCGCCGACGGATCGCGGCCAACTGTTCGCCAGGCGTCAGGGGATCGGGCAACGCGCGTGCCGCACCGGCCGCAACCCGTCGACGCAGCCCCGCAACCCGCACCATGTAGAACTCGTCCAGATTCGTGCTGAAAATCGCCAGAAACTTGAGTCGTTCCAGCAACGGCACGCGCTCGTCGAGTGCTTCCTCCAGCACACGCGCATTGAAGTCGAGCCAACTGAGCTCGCGATTGAGATACGGCGGAGGGAGCAATGGCAGATGAGTCACTTGAAAGGTCGGCAACCGGGTTGTCGTCGACGACGAATGGTTAGGGAGTGATGAAGGTGGCGAGCAGTTTGTAGGCCATCGCCGCCATCAGCGCCGAGGCGGGAATAGTGAGCACCCACGCCCAGACTATGCGTCCGGCCAGTCCCCACCGAACCGCCGACAGGCGGTTGGTCGCACCGACGCCGACAATCGCGCCGGTGATCGTGTGCGTGGTACTGACGGGAATACCGAACTTCGTGGCGGTCAGAATCACCAGGGCGCCGGCCGCTTCCGCGCAAAAGCCACCCACCGGTCGCAGCTTCGTGATGCGCGTGCCCATCGTGTGCACGATGCGCCAACCGCCAAACAGCGTACCCAGAGAAATACAGGTGTAGGCACTGAGTTCGACCCACAGGGGAATCGTGTCGAGCGACTCCACATACAGGTGGCCCTGCCATCCCGTGGCGCCCGCGAACAACGCCTTCGATGCGACCAGCAGACCAACGATAATCCCCATGGTCTTTTGCGCATCGTTGCCGCCATGCGCCAGTGACAGCAGCGCTGAGCTGGTCATCTGTGCCACCCGGAAAAACGCCGACGTACCGCTGTGCGACGCCTTTCGAAACACGTTCATCACGAGCAACATCAGGACGAACGCCACCAACATGCCGAGCGTCGGTGACAGCACGATGGCCGACAACGTCTCGATCCACTTCCTGCCCCACAGCAGCGCCGCGAAGCCAGCCTTGGACACGGCCGCCCCCGCATAGCCACCAATGAGCGCATGCGACGAACTGGACGGAATCCCAAACCACCAGGTGAGCAGATTCCACGTGATCGCACCGAGCAGTCCGCCCAGAATCACCTGCGGATCGACAATCTTCACGTCGATGAATCCGCCACCGACCGCCTTGGCAACCGACGTCCCTACCACAAACAACGCCGCAAAATTGAAGCAGGCCGCCCAGACCACCGCCGCCAGCGGACTCAGCACCCGGGTACCGACAATCGTGGCAATGGAATTCGCAGAGTCGTGAAACCCGTTGATGAAGTCGAACGCCAGCGCGACGACGACAATAAACACTACGAAGTAGATCACGAGGCGTCAGCTGTTCTTGAGGGCAATGCTCTCGAGTACATTGGACACGTCATCGCATTCATCAATCGCTTGCTCGAGGGCATCGAAAATCTCCTTCCATTTGAGCACCTCGATCGCCGGTTGTTCAACCGCGAACAACGACCCCACGCATTCGCCATATAGCGCGTCACCTTCTTCCTCGAGCAACTTGATCGCGCGACTGTGTTCAGACATGCGTTTGGGCTTTGTGACATCAACCACCGCCTCGAGAATCTCCTTGCTGGCTTTGACGATCACCTCAGCCATGCGCACGCTCCCTTCGCGCGGCTCGGTGACGCGAAACATCACCACGCGCCTTGCCGCGCTATTGATAATGTCGATCACGTTGTCGAGCCGTTTGGCCAGCTGGTGAATGTCCTCTCGATCCAACGGCGTGACGAAACTGGTATCGATGCGTTGATTGATGACGTGGACAATAGCGTCGCCCTCTGTTTCAACGCGCTTGATCTCGGCGGCGATGCGCACCGCATTCGACGGGTCTTCGAGCAACGTCTTGAGAAGACTCGCCGCGCTGCCGATATGCTCGGCCAACTGGCGGAAATAATCGAAAAAGGTTTCGTCCCTGGAAAACAGCTTCACGGAAATATTGGTTGAAGAAGAGACGATCGTGGATGGTGGCGCAGTAGTGAAGAATCGCGTGACGTCGGTCGAAGCGCCACACCACGGGACGTTTCACCTGTTGCGGTCGTGCGTCCGGTCAATGCAAACGGTTCAGGACCAAACGACTTTCGCGTCGGCCGCAACCTTGCGCCGTCGCAAGTACTCCACGTTGCGAAACACATGCACGAGGAAAGCGCCCGCCACAAATCCGCCGATGTGCGCCCATACCGCAACCCCGCCCGACAGGTCCCGATCCAACGGACGGAGCTGTGGGAGCCCCACCAGCAGCTGGCTCCCGAACCAGAAAATGAGCACACCCCACGCGGGGACCCGAAACAGAAAAATCGGCGGAAAGTACGTGCGCACCGGTACCCGGGGATACAGCAGCAGGTACGCGCCCATAATCCCGGAAATAGCGCCTGATGCCCCCACCGTCGGCACGGGCGACGAGGGGCTGATGGCAATGTGCGCGCTCGCCGCGATCACGCCGGTGATCAGATAGAACATGAGAAATCGCACGCGTCCCATGCTGTCTTCCACATTATTGCCGAACACCCAGAGATACAGCGAATTGCCAATGATGTGACCCCAACTGCCGTGAAGAAAGATCGACAGAATCGGCGTGGCCCAATTGATCGGCTCGTTGTCCACCACGCAGGCCATTGGCTGCCCGTCGATGACGCCCAGCGGCACCCCGTCGCCTAACCGCGCCAGGTGTGTCAATTCGCCTGGCACCATTCCGAGATTGCACACGCTGATGGCCAGCGCATACGGGTTCCCGCCGCCCTGCACCAGCAGCCACACGGCCCACGTTGCCACCAGAATCGCGATGGTCATGACCGGTGTTCGGAGCGTCGGATTGTCGTCGGAAATCGGGAACATCGGTACCCCGTGAAAAGGTAGTGCGGGTAAGCTGCACGAGAGCGTGCCGAAACGGCAGACTGTCACTCAGACAGGCTGAGCTGCTCACAGAATCACCGGAAATCCGCCGCTCCGGCAGCAGTATTCCGGCCTGCCACTTGCTTCTCTCGCCCGCGAGCGGCGGCAAGTGGCCGACCAGCGGTTAGGCGAGACTTCCATACCCACGAGACAGCAATGGCTGAGAAAGTTATCGGGATCGACCTTGGCACCACGAATTCCGTCGTTTCGGTGCTCGAAGGTGGCGATCCAGTCGTTATCCCCAACGCCGAAGGTGGACGCACCACACCCTCCGTTGTCGGCTTTACGAAAGACGGCGAGCGACTGGTCGGACAGATCGCCAAACGGCAGGCGGTCACCAATCCAACCAACACCATCTTCTCGATCAAGCGCTTTATGGGCCGTCGGGTCACGGAGGCGCAGAGCGATCAGTCGCGCGTACCGTACCGCATCGTGGCCGGTCCGAACGACGTGGCCGCCGTGGAGGTTGGCGGGAAGCGATATACGCCGCCCGAAATCTCGGCCATGATTCTGCAAAAAATGAAGCAGACGGCCGAAGACTATCTCGGCCACACGGTCACCAAGGCCGTGATCACGGTTCCGGCCTATTTCAATGACGCGCAGCGTCAGGCCACGAAAGATGCCGGCAAGATCGCCGGACTCGACGTGCTCCGCATTATCAACGAGCCCACCGCGGCCGCACTTGCCTATGGACTGGACAAGAACAAGAAAAAAGACGAAAAGGTTGCGGTGTTCGATCTGGGCGGTGGCACCTACGACATCTCCGTGCTGGAGTTGT
>JANOKE010000293.1:0-3056 GCA_031419135.1 Gemmatimonadaceae bacterium | reverse complement strand
GCCGGAGAGGCTGATCGCGTCGAATAAATGAACGTAATGGGTTGCCGTGAGGAATTGCGCGGAAAACGCCCACAACGCATCGTCTGGCGGATCGGCCGAGCGGGCCGCCAGGTACTGGTACGTACCACTATCGGCGGCCAGTATTCTATCCCAGTGACGACGGAGTGGTTGGTGAGGCGAATCGAACGAGTTGGCGCCCGGCACCGAGAGCCCGCGCCGAATGCCGTGTGCCGTTTTGGGCGCGTGACAGCGCTCCTGATCACACTGTCGCACATGGTGGTGTGGCCCACCGCAGTGTGGTCCCAGTCGCGCAACACCCAGACCGGCGATAGGCCGATCCAACCCGAGTCGAGCGAGGTTCGGCAGATCGTCACGTTTCTGTTTCAGCCCAGCAGGTTGGCGGAGGCAATGGCGATCTATCAGCAACAGATTGTGCCGATCTATTCTGACGTTCCGTCGCTGCTGCGGTTCCGCGGTTTTCGGGAGGCGGAAAGCCCTGAGCCGCTCGATCTGGTGGTGGTGAGCAGCTATCGCGGAATGTCGGGGATGGACAACGCCAACGAGGCGCTGCGCCGAGTGGGTTCGTCGGGACAGTCGGCGTTTGCACTGTATGGCACGCTGTCAGCGATGACGCAAACGCACCACGACCAATTCGTGGAGATAATCGGTGCGCTCAGCGACACGGTACGCGCTGCGACCGCACTCACGGTGTTTGAGTACACGCAGGTCGCGCCGGGATCGCACGCGCGGTTTGAGACGCTGCTCCGCACACGCGTGCGACCATTCGAGCAGGTGAACCAGTTGGTTCAATGGTCGGAGACCGGACGCATGTTGGTAAGCGACGGCTGGGACTACCTGCGCATGTACGGAATCCGCTCGCTGGGTGACTGGCATCACTATCTCCAGCAAACCCGAACCGCATCGTTTCAGCAGGCGTTCGGTTCGCTCGTTGTGACACGCAAGACGTTGCTGCTGCGGGGCGATCCGCGTCTTTCAGTACGCTGACGCCAGTAACGCTGTCGCCAGTATGCGTCAGGGCCGCTTCGCGGCGCCCTTGGTGCGCGCGTTGAAGAACTGCACCATGGCCGACAGGTTGGGCTCAACCATATTGGTGTGATTCCCGCCCGGCACTTCGATATACGTGACATCCACGTTCAGCGCCTTCATCGCCTCAACCATGGTACGCGACCCGCGCACGTTTACCGTTGGGTCGTTGTCGCCATGCGCCACAAACGCCGGGATGTGTTTCATGCGCTCCACCGTTGACGGCGCCCCCTGACCGGAGAATGCGCCAATGGCCGCCCAGATATCGGGATACTTGGCGGCCACTTTCCAGGTGCCGATGGCTCCCATGGAGTGACCCATCAGGTAAATGCGATTGGGATCGATGTTGTACAGCTTTCGCACCTCGGCAAGCACCTGCATCACGTCCAACTCGCTCAGCTCCGAGCTGCGCCGCGACACCGCGTCGGATGGCGGTGTGGCCACGCCCCAACCGTAGCCGCCGTCTACGCGATAGCCAAGAGGTGCCACCAGGATGTAGCCATGCTGTTCGGACAATTCGGGAAGCTTTTTCCCGTAGGCATCGAAAAACGAATCCTCGGTAGCGCCCAAACCGTGCAGCGCGACAATGAGTGGCATGCTCTTGCTGGCCGCGTATTTACCGGGCACATACAACCGGTAGGGCATCACTTCATTCGCCGCTTCCAGCGTGTAGTGTCGCTTCATGTCACCGGTGCGCCTGGCGAACGGATCCTTCCCCTTTTCCACGACGGCCAGTACGGAATCGGTAACGGCGAAGTCCTTGTCGACGTCCCAGGTGCGCAGTTCCAGCTTGCCGCGGTTCACGTTGCGCATCCGATCCACCGGATACAGAATCTCGGCTCGCAACGTGGCTGGCGCGCGTGTTGCCGCGCTTTCGAGCTTGCTCACGGTTTCGTCGATCCCTTTGCGCACCACCACGCCCAGCGTTGCGCTCCCCAGTGCCCGCGCCGAGTCGGTCACGTCCACCACCACGGTGTAACGGCCGTCGGCGACATCGCGCAAATCAAACTCCATCGCAAACGGTGACTCACGCAGGTCTCTGCTCACGCCATCGAATCTGCCCAACTCCTTTACCAACACCGCGGGTTGATTCGGGGCTGCACCAACCGGACGCGCCATCAGCGTGGCGTGGGCCGACAATGAACGCGTGAGTTCAATAGACGGCGCATACAGTTGCTCGATGCGCACCGCGTAGGGTTTTTGCGACTCCACCACTACACGATCCGAGCGCAGCAACAGCGAGGCGTTGAAGTCGGTCGCATCGGTCCACGGCCGATTGGAGAGCAGGACATTCCCCTTGGCCAGCAACCGCCGCAATTCGCCTGTGCGTCCCATCCGACTCGCCACCTGCAGCTCACGATCCAGCGAGTCGATACGCGTTTTGAGTTCACCCGTAGGGTTGGTGGTGACTTTGCGCGTGGTGTACGTCACGAACAGCGAGGTGACACTGGTGAGCGCCTGCGACGAAGCCAGCGTTGGCGCCATCGCACTGGCCAGCGAGAGGGCCAAGGCAGTGCGGGCGATCGTGCGGATGGGGTTCATGGACCGGACGGTCGGGGACGATGTCGGAGGGCAGGGCAGGAAAGGGCTTGTCGAATCTGGTGACCGGCTGACCGCGGCGGAAGCTCAGCACCAGCCAACCCATTGAGATGTCCCTCTGTCCCAGAACCCTTGACAGAGAACGCCGAAAAACTAGCGACTGAACTGTGCCAGCCATGACACGCCACCCAAGACGGCCGCGAAGCGCAGTGTGCGTCCGGCAAACGTGGTGAAACAGAACCACCAGCGGTTGAAGCGCAACTGACCCGAAATCACTGACATGATCGCCAGCGGAGGAAGGCCCACGCTGGCCGAGAAGAAGAGCAGGGCCATGCCAACCCACGATCGCTTGTCTGTGTGCGCCTTGATTGTCGCGTATTGGCGCTGCCACCGCGGCGTCTGCATTGTTTTCTGGATAAACTGCCATTGCATGGACGAGCGGCCCACGGTGTACCAGCCCAGCTTTCCCGCCG
>JANOKE010000292.1:0-1460 GCA_031419135.1 Gemmatimonadaceae bacterium | reverse complement strand
GCCTCCTTGTCGGCATCGGAGGGCCCGTGACTGGTCGCTTCCTTCAGTCCGGCAAAGATGTTGGCGCGACCCACCACGGCGGCCTGCGCGGGATTGGCCAGCGGCACCTTTATGATCTCGATACGCAAGCGCGACGTACTCGGATCAGTGCCCGGTGCGTCAGTGCAGCCTGGAAGTTCTGCCGCCGAGCGTATGCCCGACGATCCGGAAACGTAGAGGTAGACGTTCTGTTTGTCCTTTGGATCCTCGAGCACCGTGTGCGTGTGCGAGCCGCGGCACGTTTGCACGTTGGCCACGAGCTTGGGTTCCTTGATGTTCGTGATGTCGAAGATGCGCACGCCGCGCATACGCTCCTTGCTCACGGTTTCCTTCACGCCGCCCGGCTTGCAGTCTACACGACCATTCTGCGCTTCGGCCGACATAAACATCAGGTTCTTGTACACCGAGACGTCGTTCTGTGAGGCCGGGCACTCGTACGCCACCACCAGTTGCGGCTTGGCGGGATTGCTGATGTCCCATATCACAGGGCCGTTGTAATTCCCCTGGATGACATAGTTGCCGGTGAAGGCCAGATCGGAATTTGTGATACCGGCGAAGCCTGGTGGCGACACGGCCTTGGCAATCACCTTGAGGTTGGACGTGTACTCCTCGGCGTTGTACAACCCGGCTTTCAGGGTGTTACGCGGATCGGCAGCCGGCGCGGGCGCCGGTGTGGTTTTGGGCTTGGCCGGTGCGCACGCGGCGACACCGACAAGCGTCGCCATGGCGAATGCAGCGCGCGTCATGACGCGAAACGGTGGAGTAGCAGACATGTGGACCTCAGAAGAGACTGGAGACGGGAGACGGGAGACGGGAGACGAGAGACAGGAGACGCTGGGAAAGAGACATCAATTGGCTGGTGGCACGAAGCCCAACTCGAGCATCATGGTGAACATCCGCTTGATTTCGGTGGACTGATCCACCTCAACATCGTTGGCGAACTTGAACACGGTTTCGTCTTGCGCGGCGCCAGCGTTCTCGTAGAGCGTTTTCACCATGGCGACCGCACCGCGATGGTGCTGAATCATGTAGGTCAGGAAAAGCCGGTCGAATTCGCTGCCGCGCGCGGCCTCGAGCTCCTTCATCTGTGCGTTGGACAGCATGCCGGGCATCATCGGCATGGCCATACCCGCCATCGACATGCCTGGCATCGCACTCATGTCATGCCCCGGCATCGCGTGACCACTCTGCTCCATTGTCACCATCCCCGTCGAGTCAACATGGGGAACAACCTGACGGCGCTCTTCAAGCCACGACTGCATGAGCTTGATTTCGTCGGTTTGCGCATTGATGATGCGCGCGGTCAGGCGCTGCACAGCCGCGTCGGCGCCATGAGAAGGGGCCCAGCGAGAGATTGTGATCGCTTGCGCGTGATGATGAATCATCCCGCTCATGAAATCGATATCGGCCTTTGTGTACGG